>JASHOJ010000008.1 GCA_030041155.1 Candidatus Binataceae bacterium
TCCTCGAGGCGGCGCCGAATCTGGCGGTGAGGCAGGCGAGTATCGAGCGCCTGATCGTCGAGGATGGCGCGGTGCGCGGCGTCGAATCGCAAATCGGCGAGGTGTTCGAGGCGGCGGCGACTATCCTCACCACCGGCACCTTCCTCAAGGGGCTGGTGCATATCGGGCTTAAGAATTACAACGCGGGACGCGCTGGCGACTTCGCCGCGATGGGCCTGTCCGAGGACCTGGCGCGCCATGGGTTTCGAATCGGGCGGCTCAAGACCGGAACCTGCCCGCGCCTGGACGGCAGGACGATCGATTACTCGGCGCTGGAAGTTCAGCCTGGCGACGAACCACCTCCGCCGTTCTCGTTTCACACGAAACATATCGCGCAGCCGCAGGTGCCGTGTCATCTGACCTACACCAGCGCGCGCACCCACGAGATTATCCGCGCCGGGATCGATCGATCGCCGATGTACTCGGGTGTGATCCAGAGCCGCGGTCCGCGCTACTGCCCCTCGGTCGAGGACAAGGTGATGCGCTTTCGCGACAAGCCGCGGCATCAGATTTTCCTCGAACCCGAAGGGCGCGACACGGTCGAGGTGTATCCGAATGGGCTCTCGACCAGCCTGCCGCTGGACGTTCAGATCGCGATGGTCCACTCAATCGAGGGGCTGGATCACGCCGAGATCATGCGGCCAGGCTATGCGATCGAGTACGATTTCTCAGATCCTACTCAATTGAAGCCTAGCCTCGAAACCAAGCTCCTACCCGGGTTATATTTTGCTGGACAGCTCAATGGCACGACTGGCTATGAGGAAGCGGCAGCGCAAGGCCTGATTGCCGGTATCAATGCGGCGCTGGCGATTCGTGGCGAAGCTCCGATAATCCTCGGACGCGAGCAGGCGTATATCGGCGTGATGATCGACGACCTGGTTTCACGTGGAATCGGCGGCGAGCCATATCGGATGTTCACGTCGCGAGCCGAGTACCGATTGCTGTTGCGCGAGGACAACGCGGATCGTCGCCTGTCGCCGCTTGGCGAGCGGCTGGGATTGCTCGACGCTCGCGCCGGTGAGCGGGTGCGCGAGAAGACCACCCGCGTGGCGGCGGAGATCGAGCGGCTTGGCGCGGTGAGGATTCCTGCAAGCGAGGCGGTGAACGCGATGCTCTCGCGCTCTGGCTCGGCGCCGATCGCGAATCCTATCCGCGCGATCGAGCTGCTCCGGCGTCCTGAGGTCTCCTACTCCGAGCTGGCCGAAATCGCGCCGCCTGCCGATCGCCTCAGTATAGATGAGGCCGCCGAGCTCGAGATCGATGTCAAGTACGCGGGCTATGTGAAGCGGCAATCCGAGGCGGTCGAGCGCTTTCGCAGCCTGGAGGATTCGGTCATCCCGGATTGGGTCGACTTCGCCGCGATAACGGCGCTTTCCACCGAGGTTCGCGAGCGGCTGGCCGCCGTTCGTCCCCGCTCGCTCGGCCAAGCCGCTCGGATGCCGGGAATCACCCCGGCGGCGGTCTCGATTCTGGCGGTGCATATCAAGGCCGGGCGCTCGCGAGCGGCACGCCAGCCCTCCCGCGACCTACGTTTCACGTGAAACATCGCGGCACGTTTCACGTGAAACGTGGCACGATACCCTCCATGGACCCCGACCTGATCGGGGTACAGACTCGCGAAATTCTGGAAAAAACCCTCGATTTTGCTCGATATTTCGGATTGGACCGAGATTTTCTCGCGCGGATGCAGACGTTTTCAGCCGAGCTGGCCCGATGGGGCGCCGTAGTCAACCTGACCGCCTCCCCCACTGCGCCCGAGGAGACCGCGTTCCATATTATCGATAGTCTGGCGCCGCTGGACAGCCTCGTTCCGCTCGACGACCGCGAAATAGCGCCCGATTTGGCTGGTAAATTCCACTCGGCGAGGCAGATTGTCGATATCGGAAGCGGCGCCGGCTATCCCGGCCTCATCTTGGCTGCGGCGCTCGCTGCGACCTCATCGCCGAGGGTTATCCTCACCGAGTCCAGACGCCGCCGCGCGAGCTTCCTGACCGCCGCAGTATCGCGGATGAATCTCGCGTCCGTCACCGTTTCCAATGTCCGTGTGGCTGCCGACTGGCCAGCGGATTCAGACATTGTGGTGTCGCGCGCGGTCCGCTTGGATACCCCGCTGCTCGACGCGGCTGCAGCCGCGCTCGAACCTGGCGGCATCGCGGTCTTCTACACCAACCCCGCCCCGGTACCGGATTCCAAGCGGCCGCGGAACGCCCGCATGATTGGCCCGCTCCTCTATCCCTACGAAGTCAGGTGCCGCGGTCTGGCAGTCTCTCGAATCCTCTCTATTTGGCAAAAGCGTTAGGGCCCCCTTCGGGATAAGCGCTGGCGTCCTGTGGATTCTTCTGCCGGTCCGGCAGACCGGCGGCTTTGCTTTTCGCTGGCACTCGGCGTCTAATGCTTCATTGTGGATGCCACGTTTCACGTGAAACGTGGCAACGCGCGATGCCGTGCGTCGGCGCGGCATCGGTTCACCTGACAGCGGCGGCGATCACGGGGTGAGGGATGTGGGGCGGGTCATCGCGATAGCGAATCAAAAGGGCGGCGTCGGAAAGACCACCACCGCGGTTAACCTGTCGGTCGCGCTCGCCCAGGCCGGGCGCCGCGTCCTGCTGGTCGATCTCGACCCTCAAGGCAACGCGACCTCCGGGCTCGGCGCCAACCTAACGGATGTTAGGGAACCGCCGTCCGCCGCTCAACCGCCGCAGACCGTCTACGATTCGCTGGTGCTCGGAACCGCACTCGCCGAGATCGCGCGCGAGGTTAGGCCGAACCTGTTCCTCGTCCCCGCCAGCGGCGACCTGGTCGGCGCCGAGGTCGAATTGGCGGCGTTCGAGGGGCGCGAGCGGCGCCTGCGCGCGATGCTGGAAGCGTACGCATTAGAATATAACTACGTTTTATTAGATACACCGCCGTCGCTGGGAATCCTGACCCTCAATGCGCTGGTGGCCGCCGACTCGGTTCTGGTCCCAATGCAGTGCGAATACTACGCGCTGGAGGGTCTGAGCTCGCTGCTTGCGACGATCCGAAAAGTGAAAGCCGCGATTCGCCCCGGCCTCGAAATCGAGGGCCTGGTGCTCACCATGTTCGACACGCGAAATCGGCTCTCGCATGAGATCGCGCGCGAGGTGCGGGAGCATTTTCCGGACAAAGTCTTCAGGAGCGTCATTCCGCGCAACGTGCGGCTGTCGGAAAGCCCCAGCCACGGGCTCGCGGCGCTGGAATACGACCCGCGCTCGGCCGGAGCGGGCAGTTACCGGAGCCTCGCGGCGGAGATTATCGAGCGGCTGGAGGGCGTCGCGCCCGCGCCTCTGTAATGAGTCTTCTTAACAACGAGTTTACACGAGAGACTCTTGGTCAAGCTTGGCGCAATGCCGCCGCAAATGTTTTTCGTGGATGAGCGCGCGCTCGGAATGACACCCGAAGGACACCACGAAGGTTCCGACAAGGAGGATGAGCATGGTTAATCGGCGGCCGCTTGGACGCGGGCTCGACGCGCTGATCGAAAACACCACCGCCGATGCGGCGCCGGCCGCGGCGCAGGCAAGCGGCGCGGGCGTGATGACGGTGCCATGCGCGCAGATTGCGCCGAGTCCGTTTCAGCCGCGGATGCTGTTCAACGAGGAGCGCCTGGCCGAGCTTGCGAAAGCGATCGCGAGCCAGGGGATAATCGAGCCTTTGATCGTGCGGACGCCGGCCGCGGCGCAGGCGCAAGCCGACGGTTATCGCTACGAGCTGATCGCCGGTGAAAGGCGGCTCCGCGCAGCGAAAATCGCGGGTCTTCAGATGGTGCCGGTGGTGATCCGCGAGGGGATGGACGATCGGGCGGCGCTGGAGATGTCGCTGGTCGAGAATCTCTCGCGCGAGGATCTAAATCCGGTCGAAGAAGGGCAGGCGCTGAAGCGGCTTTACTGGGACTTCGGGATGGGCCACGAGGAGATCGCGGAGCGGATCGGGAAGAGCCGCCCGTATGTGTCGAACGCGATCCGGCTCACCGATTTGCCGAGCCCGGTGCTCGAGATGATCGCGTACGGACAGCTCACGACGGGGCAGGCGCGGCCGCTGCTCACGCTTGCCTCTAAGGAGATGCAAATCGAGGCGGCGCGGAAGATCGTTGCCGAAAAGACGAACGCGCGCGACGCGGAGGCGATCGCGGGGGAGCATCGGCGCGATCGCGGTCCTCGGGGCGCCGGCGATCCGAATCTGGCGGCGATTTCCGAGGGGCTTCAGCGCGCGCTGAAGCGCAAGGTCAGGATCGTGCGGCGGCGGGGGCGAAAGCCGGGGCGGATCGAGATGGAATACTACGATGACTCGGATCTGACGGCGCTGGTGCGGGCGCTGGTCGCGTCGACGCGTGCCCCCGCAGCGAGTTAGGCGGGGCGTCACGGCGATTGCAAAAGAAGAGCAATCGCCCCGCCGCACAGAACAATTCGCGCGTGCGCGATTCATTCTTCCATTAACGTCACCTCAATTGACCCGAAAGAAATTGTGAAACAGGAGCGCGTCGTTGCGTTAAAGAGGAGATGATGTCGCCGACGAATTGTCCGGTATGTGGCCACACAGCTAGCGTTAAGCCGACGGATTACGAGCAGCGTGCCCACGTCGACTGTCCATGTTGTGGAACCTATGACTTAGTCGAGGGCGCGATCAGACAAATGCGGCCGGAACACAAGCCGCGGCTCTCATACAAAATACGCAAGATGCAGAGCTCAACGACGCCCCCGCCGATGATCGATTCTGACCTTGCTCAAAGGCTAGTCGCAGACCCATTACCATCGGTTCGTGAACAGAGCGACAATTTCATACTCTGGGTCGGTGGCGAGCTTCGCCAGAGCAACCCTGCTGGCTATTTTCCACTCTACTTGGCAGATGTTAGAGCAATTCTACCAGCAAAGATTGGTGCCTTTAACAGCAAAAGCGGATGGGTAATCGTTAGCGACTATCTCGCTACCGAAGAGCTGGTCAAGTTAAAAAACTATTCTAGCAACAAACCGGAGGTGCAGATAACCGCAAAGGGCTGGGACCGTTATGAAGAGCTGCGACGTTCCGTCGTTGAGTCGCGGATAGCCTTTATGGCGATGCCATTCAATGATGGTCAGCTCAACCGAGTGTTTGAAGAATGCTTCAAGCCAGCCGTCGAAGCCACCGGCTTCGAGCTGCGCCGACTTATCGACCAGCAGAAAGCAGGCATTATCGACGACCAGATGAGAGTAATGATCCGCCGAGCACGTTTCACTATCGCCGAACTCACCCACGGCAACAAGGGCGCGTATTGGGAAGCGGGTTTTGCTGAAGGCTTGAACCGGCCGGTTATCTACACGTGCGAACGGTCCTACTTCGATAGTCCGGAGACGAAACCTCACTTCGACATAAATCACTGTTCCACAATTATTTGGCAAACGAACGATCTGCACAAGGCCGCGGAGGAACTAAAGGTACGGATCCGGGCGACTCTACCGGATGAAGCTAAGACATCTGACTGATTCGCTGCTGGCGGAGGACAGCAGCGAAAGGAATCAACTACCGCGCGGTTACGTGCCATCACTCGCGGTCTCTACCGGTGGCGAGGGAAATTTCAATTTGCAGCAATTCGTGCCACGCTGACATATCAGGACCCATGTGGCTGCCGTTTGCACTGCTGTCCCGTAATTCTCGCGCGTGACTGCCCCGCGAAGAATCCCGATTCTTTGCTCGAAGGTGGACCATGCGTCCTTGCTAGTTGGCCTCCGGTGCAAATGGGCGTTCTTCCGTAGTCGCTAAGCCCATAGCAGCACCTTCCTGCACGCGCGCGGCTACGGCTCCCACGAGCTCGAATGGATCAACAGACGCAACTTGGAGCGCTCTTTTCAATACTCTAATGGCCTCTTGAGTGTAGATCTCAGTTGCAAGTTTTTCGACTTCAACACGCATTTGATCGAGTCCCTCAATATAGCGGACGGGTGCTCTTTGAGACGACGCCCCGATTACCCGAAAGTCTGCTTCGTAGTCATCCGATTGCCGGTCCCCGCTGTCTCCCGATAGACCCGCTCGCTGAAAGTGCTCCTTAGCGTCGCCACCGACTCCAACAGTGGACAAGATGACCGGATACACAGGTTTAGCGATCCCAATCTTGGCACCGAATGAGTAGGCATTGCCGATATTGAATTCTTTATCCTTCAGTTCGAAAAACACCAGTTCACCACCGACCTCTGCAAGACAATCAAGCTCATCGCCACCCATCTGATGCTCGATTATGATCTTACCTTCGGGGGCACCAATACGTCGAAGCTCATCCACCACGAGGAGGGTCAGCCATCGGCTGGCGTCCAGCAGTGCGCGGCCGTTTTCAGTAATATAAGCGAACTCCTCGACCGACTCATCCGTGAACGGTCGCCCGCAGGCGCACTTGACACCCAAGGCATCAGACTTCTCCAGAATCTCGCGGGAAGCAACACGCGCTACCTGGGTCTGGGTGCGTTTGCAGATAACGACGAGATCCGAACGGATGAGATCGGCAGAAAGGAGACGGTCACGAATAGCGGCCGCAACATCTTCATCTTTGTCCCGCAATTGCCTATGAAGATCCTTCTCGAGCAGGCCTCCTGTGGACTTGATTGCTAGTGCTAGCTCTCGCATTGTTCGGTTGGCGAGTAGTCGTGCAATCTGAAGCTCGTTTTCCGTAGGCTTAAGCTTGTGGGCTGTACCCTCAGTCGCCAACTCACGAAAACGCCGAGACCGATAATAGTTAGGCTTCAGGCTTACCCCAAACGCGCGATTAACTTCTGCTTCTAAGTAGCGAAGGCCGGTTGAACCGAACTCCGGGCCGATGTAGTACAGCGTCAGCCACGCGTATGGTGACTCGCGCTCGACAATCTCTTCGCCATGTGGCCTAGCTCGGAACCACTGAAAGGTCCTTCGCGTCGTTCGCTCGACGACGATGGGGTATAGAGCCGTGCCGTCCGTGAAGACTTCAGCATGCATCAGATCTTCGTCCGCATATGCCTGTTCGCGGCGTTGCGGCGCTCCTCGAAGCGCCGGAGCAAACCCTAGGATCTCCGACTGGAATTTCAGCGTCGATTGGACCAGAGCGCGAAATCCGGGGAGGTTTGAGGCCATCAAGGCATCAAAGAGCCCGGTCTGTTCCTCAGTCAGCGGCGATCGTCTCATTTCAAAGGCTAACATTTGTTTCACTGGTCCTCATATAGATTTCGATTTTGGCGGGTCCTTTTCGAAATATAGCTCGGACTAGATGTCTACGAAAGCCATCAGGGAGTGTGGCGCACAGGCAGTAACTCCTGATGACGGAGTAAGAATTTAGGGCATCACTGCTAATATAAGCCGCGAGAGCGCAGGGCCACACCTGGACAAACTCTACACGTCGGCAGTGGTAAATTGCGGTGCTTTCGGTTGAAGCGCATGATTCGCCGTACCGACTCTACCTACCGCTCTCCATGGGCGTCGCTACGACATGCGCGCTGGATCAAGGGATGCAACCGTTTCAGCGCCGCGTCGAGCACTTGGTCGGGTGCTGGACCGTTTTGTCATCCTCGCGCGTGGCTGCCGCGTCCTTCGACTTCGCTCGGGACAGGCTCCGAATCCCGAGGAACGCGATCAGGATTCCTCGCGCGCCAGACAACTCAGACGCGTGGGAATGACAAAGGAGCCTCGCGCGCCGTTTGCAGGCTTTGAAAGACACCTGCTGGAGTTCACTCGGCGCATTCGCGCGCGCGGAGGGACCGCGCGAGATCCTTCGCGCAGCCGCTCAGGATGACTTGGCCGATGGCACTCAGGCGGCTCGCACCGGGCGGCGCAAGATTTGACTCATCAAAGCCCGAGGGGCCTCCAGCAGCAGAGGGCTCTGACCTGGCGCGATGCGCCGACCTCTCCCCATTTGGGCAAGGTTAAAGAAAATCGCAGGCACCCCCTCCTTAGTCCTCCCCCGCAACAAACCGCAGGAGAGGAATTAGAAATAGAGATCGTCGCAAGCGTCGTTTGAAAAACCCTCTCAGCCAAGCCGGATCTACCGGAAACTCGGGGGCGGTTCGCAAGCCTCATGGATCCTTGGGTGTACAATTTAGTTTCAGTATACATGTCTTGCGAAATTATTCTGTAACATATAATATCTACTGTGGAAGCAGAGTCTCGGTAGTGCCAAGAGAGGCGAAGCAGTTGATGGAGACCGCGGTAGCACGGATTCTGAACGATCTTGAGCGACGCGGCGGCCTAAAGGGTTCAGACCTCGCCAACATCGTCAATACGTCTCGGCCGACGGTCTCTCGATGGAAAAGCGGCAAGGCTTCGCCGCCTCTTGCGACGCAGACAATCATAGCTGAGCTGCGCTATGTCGTTGAGCGACTGTCTGATTTCTATACGCCGGAGGAGACGCGGCTATGGCTTCACGCGAAACATCCTCTGCTTAACAACGAGCGCGCGATCGACCTTATCCTTACAAACCGGACCGAAGAGGTCCTCGCCGTGATCGAACGGCTCGATGCCGGTGCCTACCTGTGACGGTGGCTTGAACCGCGATGTCGGGAGGACGCAAGCCGCGCGACCCCGCGCTGCTCGATGCGCTCGATGCCTTTGATAAAGCTCCCTACGCGGGAGAAACATGGCGCGTGGTACGCGATGGTCGTGATCCTTTACAGGGAACCGCGTCGGGCGGGCGTTGGGATCCTACATTATTTGACGTTCTGTACACCTCTCTCGATCCCGACGGCGCCGTTGCGGAAATCCACTTCCATCTGACACGTCAGCCGGTCTTTCCTTCGAAGATAAAATACGGGTTGCATCGCATCGGAGTTAGAACTCGAAAGACTCTAATCTTTTCCGATCTTCAAGCGCTGACGCACCTAGGAGTCGACCCCTCGAGATATCGCGAGCTTCTCTATGAATCGACTCAAGCGATTGGCGACGCGGCTTACTTTTTGGGGTTCGACAGCATCATCGCCCCGAACGCCCGCTGGCCTTGCAACAATCTTATGTTATTCACGGATCAGATCGAGCCAACGAACCTGGAGGTCCTCGACTCATCCGAGGTCAACTGGGCCGCGTGGCGCAAAAAAGGTGCGCAGGCACCCCCTCCTTAGTCCTCCCCCGCAACAAGCCGCGGGAGAGGAAAATCGATGCATGCCGCGGCGCCGACACAGAGGAGCTGGCCGTGCGAGGTGCGGATGATCAGGGTTTGCGGCGGGCCACGTGCAGGATCGTGAGCTGATGCTTTCTGATTTTGCCGCCGGGTCTGGCGTTTATTCGCCGGCGCATCTCGGAGAACAGATATTCGCGCTTCTCCGCGTCCATCAGCCGATGGTCGGACGCCGTGCTCATGTGCGCGACGTGCTCCTCGGCGTCGAAATCGGTCGTCCACACGTAACGCGCTACACGAACATCTTCGAAGTAGCCGCTGCGCGCGATCTCTTCGCTCTGATCCGGCATCTGTTCCGGCGGTGGCGGCGGCCAATCGCCATTCCACGGCGAACCGATGGCGCGGTAGACCTGCTGGATTTCGGTGAAGAACGGATCGAAGCCGGGCGGGAACGCGTGAGAGCCCCGGGTGAACGCCAGCACTCCGCCCGGTTTCAGGATGCTAGCCGACTTCGCGTAACGCACCTGCGGATCGACCCAGTGCCATGAGGTCGCCGCGAAAACCATGTCGAAACGCTCGCCATCGGGGTCGAAGTCCTCGAACCGCGAGTTGACGACCGTCACGCGCGGAAACTCGGCGAGATTGCGCCGCGCGATTGCGGCCAGATTCGGACCCGGCTCCGCGCAGATAATCGCGCATCCGCGCCGAGCCAGCGATCGGGTCGCCTGACCCGTGCCGCATCCGACTTCGATAATCGATG
>JASHOJ010000061.1 GCA_030041155.1 Candidatus Binataceae bacterium
TTGTCTTGAACGGGAATGAGTCCGTGATGAGCGATGAAGGTGAAATTGGTGAGCACCGATCCGGTGGCGACCACCTTGGCGCCCGACACGACGATTCCGGCGTCGGTTTCCTTCTCGACGTGACAACACACGTCGCCGGCTTCATTCGGCGGACGGTCGCGGTCGACGGGGGGATGGATGATGGCGTGGTTGATGAAGGGCACGCGCTCCTGGCTGTATTTGTACCAGCGCTTCGCGTTCTCCTGGTATGGCTCGTAGAACTCGGCATTGGCGCCCAGCGTGGCGAGAAACGCCGCCTTGTAGTCGGGCGAGCGGCCGAGCCAGCCGTAGGTGATCTTCGCCCATTCGGCGATCGCGTCACGGCCGGCGACGAGTTCCTTCAAGGTCTTCGGCGCCTTGAAGAAAGCGTGGGTCATGCCGCCATTGCCGGTCTCGGTGGGCAACAGCAGCTTGTGCTTACGCTTGTCGTCGTGCAGCGCATCGTAAAGCCGAGCCACCATGCGCGCGGTATTGCGGAACGCCGGATGCGTCGTGACGTCTTTGACGCGTTCGCCGTAGATGAAGACCGCGCGATCATCGCGCAGAGATTCCAGATACTCCTTGCCGTTCTGTGGGCGCTCGATTTTGGCTTTCCCGACGTGCCCCGGTTGGTGCGAGCTTGCCCCGTTCCGTCGCGCTTGCGCTTTCGCCATAGCTTTTCCCCTCGTTCGGATATCGAACGCGTGTCCGTATTCCGAACTCAACGATAGAAGCGCAAATTTCCGATGGCAAGAGGCGCGCTTTGCCTCCACCGCTCAGATCGCCAGCGACGTCGCCAATTGCGCAGCGATCCGCTTCAGTTCCGGAAGAAATTTGTCCCGCATCTCGTTGCGCGTGGCGCGGGTGCTGTGGGTGGATAGATTGATCGCGCTTAGCACTTGGCCGGAGCGATCGAGCACCGGCACGGCGAGCGCGCGCAGGCCGGGCTCGAGCTCTTCATCGACAATTGAAAAGCCTAATTCCTGGTCCGCCTTCACGCGATCGAACAGCGCATGCACGTCGGTGATTGTGTACGGCGTGAAGGCCTCGATGCGCAACGACATGAGACGGCGCCAGATTTCCGCTTCGTCGAGATAACCAAGCTGGGCGCGGCCGAGCGCCGTATGAAAGGCCGGCAATCGGCTGCCGACCGCCAGCGCGGTCGACATGATGCGGCGGGCGGTGATCCGCGCCACATAGACGATTTCGGTACCCTGCAAGATCGCCGCCGAGCATGACTCGCCAAGACGCCCGCTCAGTTCGCGCATCAGCGGCACGGCCCGATCGACCCAGCTCTGCGTCGACAGATAGGCGAAGCCGAGTTCGGCCGTGCGCGGCGCCAGCGAGAACACGTGGCCGTTCTGCTCGACGTAACCGAGCGCGGTGAGCGTGCGCAGCACGCGCCGCGCCGCCGCCCGCGACAGGCTGGCAATCTGCGCCGCTTCGGAAAGCGTCATGGCGGGACGCTCGCGTCCGAATGCGCCGAGGACCGCGAGACCTTTGGCCAGCGTCGACATGAACTCCTTGTCGTCGCGGTGATGCGGCCGCGGACTCTGTTGGCTCATGACCGTCGCTGCGCGGGGCGTTGACTCCGCATCGGCTTTCATCGGACACTGCTTCGAATAACGAACGAATGTTCGATTATCGAACAAAGGCGCGCGCGTCAAGTGTTCACGGCGTCATCGACCGTGAGGCGTGGCCTGGGCGCCATCGATCGTCGGCATCCAACAATTGCGTTGGCATTCTTGGAGGGAGGACGCGCCAATGAAGAGCCATAAGCCACGCCGCGACATCAATCGCCGCACGTTTCTCAAATATACCGCCGCCGGCGGCGCCATTGCGGCTGCCGGAATTAACGCGCCGGTGATCGCACAACAGCGCCCAGTAAAGATCGGCTATGTCAGTCCGCAGACTGGACCGCTGGCGGCCTTCGCTGAAGCTGACAACTTCATCATCGGCAACTTCAAGGAAGCCACGAAGGGAAAGATCAAGGTCGGGACCGCTACCGTTCCCGTCGAAGTGATCGTCAAAGACAGTCAATCGAACCCGAACCGCGCCGCCGATGTCGCCAACGAGCTTATCGTTCAGGACAAGGTCGACCTGATGCTGGTCGCTTCGACGCCGGAGACGACCAACCCGGTTTCGACGCAATGCGAGATCCAAGAGGTGCCGTGTATTTCGTCGGTGGCGCCTTGGCAATCATGGTTCATCGGCCGGCAAGCCAATCCGGGCGGCGGTCCGCCGGCGTGGAAGTCGTTCGATTACACCTACCATTTCTTCTGGGGCCTTGAGGACGTGATCGCCGTCTATACCAACATGTGGAGCCAGGTGCAGACCAACAAATCCGTCGGCGCGCTCTTTCCCAATGACGGAGATGGCAATGCCTGGGGCGACAAGGTCGTCGGTTTTCCGCCGGTGCTCGACAAGCTCGGCTATAAGCTCACTGACCCCGGCCGCTACCAGGATCTTACCGATAATTTTTCCGCGCAGATTTCGGCGTTCAAATCCGCAAACTGCGAGATCATCACCGGCGTCGTGATTCCGCCGGACTTCACGACATTCTGGAAACAGGCCCTGCAGCAAAGCTTCAAGCCGAAAGTGGCGACGATCGGCAAGGCGATATTGTTCCCGAGCGCGCTGGAGGCCTTAGGTCCCGACGGCAACAATCTGGGATCCGAGGTGTGGTGGACGCCGAGCCATCCGTTCAAATCCTCGCTTACCGGCGCAACGGCGAAATCGCTCGCCGCTGCTTATGAGAGCGCGACCAAGAAGCAATGGACGCAGCCGATCGGTTTCGTGCATGCCTTGTTCGAGCTTGCCGTCGATGTCATGAAGCGAACGCCGAAACGCGGCGATCCCAAGGCGACGGTCCAGGCCATCGCGGCGACCAATCTCGACACCATTGTCGGGCATCTCCAATGGAACGGCGCCAAGCTGCCGCCGTTTGCGCAGAAGAACGTCGCCAAGACGCCGCTGGTCGGCGGCCAGTGGCGGCTCAAGTCCGGCAACAAATACGAACTCGTCATCACCGATAATAAAACCTTCCCGGCGATCCCGACTGGCGGCAAAATGGAGCCGATTACCTGAACACCTAGGCAATGATCGACGGCGTATCTCTGTGTCGCTCCTGGAAATTCACCGCCTGCGAAAATGTTTCGGATCGGTGGTCGCGGCTGATGACATCGAGTGCGCGGTCGAGCGCGGCGAAGCGCTTGGCATCATCGGCCCGAACGGGGCGGGAAAGACTACGCTCTTCAATCTGATCGCCGGCGGCCTGTTTCCGGACGCCGGGACGATCCGCCTGGACGGGCGCGACATTACGGCGGCGCGGCCGCATCAGCGATGCATTGCCGGTGTGGCCCGGTCGTACCAGATTCCGCGGCCGTTCGACGGGCTCACGGTTTTCGAAAACCTCCTGGTGGCTGCGGTCCACGGTCAGCACAAGACGGAAGCCGACGCCGTGCAGCTTTGCGGTGGGATTCTCGATCGCTTGGGGCTAATGCGGCGCGCCAACACGCTTGCCGGTTCGCTGACATTGCTTGAGCGCAAGCGCCTGGAGATGGCGCGGGCGCTGGCGACCGCGCCTCGTCTGTTGCTGCTCGACGAGATTGCCGGCGGCCTGACTGAGAGCGAATGCGACGAGCTCGTCGGAACAATCAAGGAGCTGCGTTCGACCGGCATTACCATCGTCTGGATCGAGCACGTCGTGCATGCCTTGCTCGCCGTCGTCGACCGGCTGATGGTGCTTAATTTCGGCAAGAAGATCGCCGAAGGCGATCCGACTACAGTGATGAGCGCGCCCGACGTGCGGCAAATCTACATCGGCATCGAAGCGTGAGGCCGGGATGGCATTGCTGGAAACGCGGGGTCTGACGGCTTTCTATGGCGACTTCCAGGCACTCTATGGCATCGACACGATGCTCCAGGCTGGAGAAACGATCGCCATCATCGGTGCCAACGGCGCTGGCAAATCGACCTACTTGAAGTCGATCGCCGGCTTGATCCGCGGAGCCGCTGATTCGGTCCGGTTCGAAGGCGCTCCGATCGGTGCCACTTCAGCCGCCGAGATCATGAAGCGGGGCATCGCGCTCGTGCCGGAGGGTCGGCGGCTGTTTCCTTCGCTCTGCGTCGAAGAGAACCTTTTGGTGGGCCGCTACGGCCGCGAGGCGCCCGGGCCGTGGTCGCTTGGTAGGATTTACGAGCTCTTTCCGGGGATCAAGACCCGCCGCAACAGTGCGAGCACGACGCTTTCCGGCGGCGAGCAGCAGATGGTCGCAATCGGTCGCGCGCTCATCTCCAACCCGCGCGTGCTCTTGTGCGACGAAATCAGTCTTGGCCTGGCGCCGATCGTCGTGCGCGCGCTCTACGAGGCGCTGCGGCATATCAAGGCCGCCGGCACGAGCATGATCCTGGTCGAGCAGGACATTGCGCAGGCGATCAAGGTATCTGATCGCATCTACTGCTTTCAGGAAGGGCGGCTTTCATTGTCTGGCCGGCCGAGCGAATTGTCGCGAGAGCAAATTCATCTCGCGTATTTTGGCACCTGACATGGCGGTCTGGGCGAACGCGCTAATCCAAGGCATCCTGCTCGGCGGCCTTTATGCGCTGTTCGCCGCCGGCCTGTCACTCATTTTCGGGATCATGAGGCTCGTCAATCTGGCGCACGGCGATCTCATCGTGCTTGCCGCTTTTATCATCCTGACGATTGCCACGTGGCTTGGTCTTGATCCGTTTGCAGCAATGCTCGCTGCGCTGCCGATCATGTTCGTTGCCGGCTTTGCGCTACAGCATTTGTTGCTCAATCGCACGCTCGGACGCGACTTGTTGCCGCCGCTGCTGGTGACCTTCGGGCTCTCCATCATCATCGAGAATGGGCTGTTGGAATTGTTCTCCGCCGACAGCCGGCGCCTGCATGGCGGGGCGATCGAGACCACATCGTTCGCGCTCGGGCCCGACGTTGCGGTCGGCGTCGTACAGTTGCTGACGCTCGCGTCCGCGGTCGCCGTCATCCTCGCCCTCAATGTCGTGTTCTATCGCACCGCGCTGGGGCGTGCCTTTCGCGCCACCTCCGACGATCTGGAGATCGCGCAGTTGATGGGCATTGATCATCCGCGTATCTTTTCGCTGGCGATGGGACTGTCCTTCATCGTGCTCACGATTGCAGCGCTTTATCTCGGGATGCACGCCAACTTCGATCCCACCATCGGCCCGCAACGCCTGCTCTATGCCTTCGAGGCCGTCATTGTCGGCGGACTCGGCAGCTTCTGGGGCACGCTCTTCGGCGGCATCATCATCGGCATAGCGCAGACGATCGGGGCACAGCTCAATCCGGAATGGCAGATTCTCGGTGGCCATGTCGCTTTCCTGGCGGTGCTGGTGTTCAAGCCGCGCGGCTTGTTTCCGCGCACCACGGATTAAGAGCATGGCGCGCCGATGATAAAAGCGGTTTCGCCACCGGCCGCAAAAACCAGCGGCTACCGCATCGAGACGAGGACTCGGGCCTCGCACGCGGTCACCGCCGTTGCGTCGGCGCTGGTGATTTTCCTGGCCGCACTGCCGTCCTTCGCCGGGCGCGGCATCATTGAGGAACTCATCTTCGTCTTCTACATGGCGGCGCTGGCGCAGTGCTGGAACCTGCTCGCCGGCTATGCGGGATTGGTTTCTGTCGGGCAACAGGCTTTCGTCGGATTGGGCGGTTATCTGTTGTTCGCCTTGACCATCATGGCCGGCATCGATCCGCTGGCCGCCATCGTACTCAGCGGCGTCCTCGCGGCCATCTTCGCCGTCCCGACGGCGCTCGTCGTTTTTCGTCTTCGCGGCGCCTATTTCGCCATCGGTACATGGGTCGTTGCCGAGGTCTATCGGCTGGTCTTCGCACAATTCAGGCAACTCGGCGGCGGTACCGGCACTTCGCTCGGGCCGGACATCACCAACACCGTCTTCGGCATCGATTGGGTCAAATCGATGTTCGATGTGAGGGCGCCCGCAGCGCGGGATATCATTTCCTATTGGGCGGCGCTGGCATTGGCAGTCGGTACGATTTCATTGGTCTATTTCATTCTGCGCTCTCGCCTCGGGCTCGCGCTCGGTGCCATTCGCGATTCCGAAGATGCCGCGGAAAGCGTCGGCGTCGACAATTGGCGGGTCAAGCTCACCATCTACGTCATCGTTGCCGCGGCGACGGGAATGATCGGCGCGCTCATCTACCTGCAGACGGCTCGCATTTCGCCGGACGCGGCGTTCTCCGTCCTCGACTGGACCGCCTATGTCATCGTCATTGTCGTGATCGGCGGCATCGGCACCATCGAGGGACCGCTTCTAGGAACAATCATATTTTATTTGCTGCAACATTATCTCGCGAGCTTCGGCGCCTGGTACCTCATCCTGTTGGGTGCGCTCGCCATCGCAGTCATGCTTTATGCGCCGAAAGGACTATGGGGCAGCGTGGTCGGACGTTATGGACTGACATTGTTTCCGACCAGGCGCCGACTGGTGGTTCAAAAGGGGGCATTGCGTTCGTATCGCCAGGAGGCATGAACTCAGGATCGGCAACGCATCGCATGAACCCGGTTTCCCCGATCGGGCTAGCATCGCACATTCCCTATCCTGAAATGAAATGCGATGCTGTGCACCGCAACAAAATTGATAATGGGATGGCAGCAAAGGGCCAATCGCGTCGACAGTGCCATGTCCGCTGTCTTGTCCGTTATCCACCATACTGGACATTACCACGTCCGACCAAGCCGCGCGTGCTTGTCGCCGAATTGCACTCGATCTGCTAACAATGGGCGCGTATTGCTGCGCGCGCTTGTCGCCGCGTCAAGCGCGGAAACCGCAGGTTTTGGAGTGCAAGTTCTGTACCGAACTGGCGCGCCCGAAGGGATTCGAACCCCTGACCTCTGCCTTCGGAGGGTCACGTAGCCTTTATTTATCATAGGGTTAGCGGAGTTTTCCAGCGGCATAAAGACAGCTTTAACCGGCACGTCCCGGCTGATCGGACTGAGTCAGTCGAAGAGTGTAAAGTCGTGCGGGTTCTTATAGCCCTCTTCGTACTTTTTCATCGCCTCGCGGGGCGCCAGCTTCAACACAATCACGTTGTGGTAGAACCAGTGAGCAAAATAGATTGCATTGTGAAATTTCGGCCTTCCTTCCGGCGCTATGTAATATTTTGCTGAGACGCGCTTCCTAAATGGTTGAGCAAATGCCTTAAAGCCCGAACGGCACGCCGTAGAAACGATAAGTTTCTCTTTTGCACTGCCCTCCGAAAAATCTTCCGTCCACAGTCTATCTTCCGCCGGGGTCCAAAATCCATCAAAGTTCGGCGTCACATAGCCGTGCGTCGTAATATGAACCGCATTAAAGGGATTCGCGTCAAACATGGCAATGAATTGCCGCTTCGTTCTGACCTCTATGTATTGGCTTCGCACGTCCATTAGGTTGAACATATGAGACAAGAAACGGCCTTCTGAGCCAGGATCATTCTTATCAATAGATTCTAGAATCAAAACGCCATCGATCTTACGCCTCCGATTCCCTCTCTTGCGCTTTTTACCCATTGAACTTCTCTCGTATTATCGCCGACTTTTTCCAGCAAACGGGATAACATTACAGGCACGTTCCGGCCCGGTTTTGAGTAGCCGAGAATCAACCATGTCGTGAGCTTTCGCGGGCGCGCCGCGCCAGTGCCCCGAATGATAGCCGCCCTACCCACGAGGCCGAAAGGCCAATATGCTGCCGGTTGTGGACGAAACGGGGAGGGTCGAGTGTCATTTAACCCGCGCCAAGAATACACCATCAGTCAGGGTCTTGTACGCTTGAAGGACCTTGACGACTTCCCCGAAGCTTTCATCACTCGCCCGCCCTACCCGCGCAAGACAGTTTGGGAGGAAAAGCGAAAACAGGCGAGCCTGTTTAGCTTTCCCGCACCCATCGGCGGCCCGTGACCGGATAGCGATGGACCGCGACTAGCCGGTAAGTGTTGCGGCTCATGAAATAACCCCGGCAGATTCGCGACGTGCTTAATTTTTGGCCGGGCACGAACCAAAGAGAGACCGCCGCGTGCCCCATGACTCGCGGCGGCCTTCTCTCAATTGAGCCGAAAGGGCGGTAGGGCTAGGATCGCGGTCGGTGAGGGACCGGCCATGGATGACAGCGCCGACGCCATGCGGGCGAATATGGAGTTCACGTTGAATCTGGCGGACCAAATTTTGCGATCCGCTGGAACAGACCCGCTCGACGCATTCATGAAGGCAGTCGGTACGCTCGCACAAGTCATTCATATCATCACGCCCGACGATCAAAGAGAGCAAACGTTGGAATCTATGATGGCGATGTTGCGGACTTACTTGGAAGCATTGGACGGAATACGCGGCCCAAGCTCGCCGACCATTCGTTAGCCGCTCAACAGTACCAAAGTCACCAATGATGCAGCACCCTAAACTGCTTGCGTGTGCGCTTTGACACGGACTTTCGGCTTTTCCAGCCAAACCGTTTGGCTAATGCCCTTCACGGAAGGACGTATCTCCAAAATACACAACTTGCCTCCCTTAATTCTCTTGTAATACCCGGCGGGTACCCACGGCTTGTTCTTCTTTTCAGAAAGGAGATTCACTAGACCCCGTTGCTTTTGCCAATCATCGAAGTCTACGCGATTGGGCAATTCAGGAATCCCGTCGAGAACTTCCTTTCTGATCCAGCTACTTTCCCGAAAATATGAAAATTGATCGCAGTCGTCGCGCATGGCTGTTCTCCGCTCCCTCTCGCCACTCTCAACTCAGATTCCGCGACGATCATGCCGCCTTGTCTTGCTTCGCCAACTTCTCAAGCTCGTTGACGCGCTTGCCCAAGGATTCCAGCGCCGACGATATTGTGGCCAGATGCTTTTGGTGCTCGCGTCCGCTTTTCTTCCCAACTGCAAGAGCGCGTCTTGCGCCTGCGATATGCTAGCCATGTTCGATCCCTCCGAATCGGATGCAGGCTGCATTATACCTTCAACCGCGCGTGAGGCCGAGTCGGGCGCGAAATCCTAGGGAGAGACAAAATGAGACGCGGACAAGGTGGTCGGCTGCCCATTCCGACAGTCGAGGAATTGCAGCGAGCCGTAATCGCTGAGAATCAAATCGTTGCCTGCGCAGGTCGCCGACAAGGGCCGTTGGCGGTGATGACGCTCGCGCTAAACACGATGGAGACTGCAACGATTTGCGTCGATACACTTAGCGCGGTGGTTTTGGTCGCAACCCTTAAAGAGCTTTTTCCCGGATGTGACACACCGCCTGGATCGCCTGCCATCGCGACGCGGACCAGCACTGAAATCACAGTGCAAGCCGGGCATCAAAGTGCGCCCGATTGATGGGTGAGGGGAGTAGCCGTGGCTTACCAATATAGGCCACCATCGCCACTTCATGTGATTCTTCGCATCGCGGAGGGCGAATTTGGAAACATTGACAGTTTTCGAGAGCATGCAGAACAGGCGCATCAACGACAAAAAGTCTATCTTGAACGGCTTGCCTCGAATCGCGGCAACAACTCGCCTGATGATGATTGGCTGGTCGATGATTTCCGCGCGTTAGAGGATTTCGCCACGCTATCCGCCGAGTTTTCGATTATCGGTTTATGGCGCTGCATTGAGCTTTTCAGAAAAAGAGCGATTTGGAATTGTTCGAGCAAAGACGCTCCGGCTGGTGTTTTCACGCATAAGAAATTTCAAAGCGAACTATCAAAACTGCGGATCAAGGAGAAGCGCATTTCTTGTTCAAGGACGGTTGATGAGTTACGCTGCCTCAACAACTCGATAAAGCATGACCAGCGAGTCGGCAACGAGTTGGCCACTTTTGGGTATTGGAAAAATAAGGAGGGACAACCCTTGGGAAATTTGGCGACCCGCTACCCGAGATTTCGCAGCGCTGCCGAGCGGTATCTAAACGACCTTACGAAGAAGTTGGTCTCGCGTGTCGCCCTGCATCAAGAAAATAATATCGGAACAAAAAAGGCCGGGCGACTTGCCCGGCCCTTGGCTTGATCGCTCGCGCGGCTCTACATGCCAATGGTGTCGATAGCTTTTTTGAGCACTTTAATCGGGTAGCCGCGACCGTGCTTGTTGCCGTACTTCCGGCCGCTGTTCTTTTTGCCGTCCGTCCATCCGCCGATGTAGTCCCGCAACTCGGCGTCCGGGACGGCGCGCCGCGAGCGGTTCTTTGCGCGATGGCGGAATGAGTGCATCGGCGCAATGTCGCGTCCGTCGTGACCGTTGATGATGCCGATTTCCTCCAAGAACGCGCGCAGCCGTTTGCCTGCGGAATCCTGCCGCCCGGTGAGCAACTGTCCGTTGATCTTCTTGGGCAAGTGCGGAAGCAGGTCTTTCGGGAACGGGAGCCGCCGCAGGGATTGCGGAGTTTTGGTCCCGATTTGGCAATAACGAATGCCATCCTCGACGTACTCGCGATCAATCTCGAAAGCCTCACCGCGTCGCAAGCCCATCGTCGCCACGATGCGCAGCAACAGTCGGTCATTGGCATTGAGCTTTTGCAGATTCGCGCGGATGATCTTCATGTCATTGTCGTCGAAAGCGTCGCGTTTATCCTCGTCTTTTCGATCCGGCACACAGGACGCAAACGGATTGCTGCCCTTATGCTTGCCTTCATCAATGGCGAGATTGATCGCAGCGACCAGCGGGACCATGCGACGGCGAAGCGTGGCGCTTTTTGCTTCGCCGTCCGCTTCATCTTCAAGGTACGCCACGATGGCGCGGCCGTCGTTGCGGTCGCACTCCCGCAACGGCTTGCCGACAACGGTCTTGAAGATGCGCCACATCTCGCGCGCCTGCCGCTCGCGAAGGCCGGTGATGTTTTTGTGCTTGAGATACGTTTCCAATATCGCGTCATCCGCAGAGGCTTTGACGGCGACAAGCTTGGGCCGTTCGGTCGGAATTGGACCCTCGCCGATGCGCCCGGCCTCAGCATCATCGAACGCCTGAAACTCGCGGGCCGCAGACAAAGGCGCGCCGGTCAGGTAGATCGCGGGGCCGCCGTTCGGCCGCGTGCCGGTGATCTTGCCCGCCGCGTCGGTGAATGTGAGCGTCGTTTCAGTCGCCATGACGTGACCGCCGCCCTTGACCTTGTGCAGCCCCGGCGCGTGCTCATGAGTCCATGGACCATGTACGACCCTGGCGACGCGAGCTTGCCGCCGCTGATACATGAACGCCTTGTGCTGCTTGATTAGATCGGCCGCCGCAATCTCCGCGGCTTTCTGATCGGTCGTGCCAAGCGAACGTTCAATGAGCTTTTGGCCAGGAGGTTGAAGGCGGACATAGTAGTTACCGCCTTCCTTACGCTGGAACAGGTAACGCATGACGCGACTCCAAATCGGGTTTTACAGGCACCATTTTTTGGCATCGATTTAGAGGCACAATTACAGGCAGTCAATGCGGCAAACCCCGATTCTATTGGGGTTAATTGGCGCGCCCGAAGGGATTCGAACCCCTGACCTCTGCCTTCGGAGGGCAGCGCTCTATCCAGCTGAGCTACGGGCGC
>JASHOJ010000062.1 GCA_030041155.1 Candidatus Binataceae bacterium
TGCGGAAGGACTGGCGCCATGGGAAAGCAGGGCACTGACCGGTGAAGGCGGCCGGAGACTCGTGGTCACCGCCACGCCGGCCCGTCACGGCCCGGCGGGAATCGAACCCCTCTCGGGAGAGGTGACCGGGTTCGTACTGCACTCCGACGATCCGGGCACCCGCCCGGTTTACATCACGGGCGACACCGTCTGGTACGGCGGCGTGGCCGAGGTCGCCCGGCGCTTCAAGCCAGGCGTTGTGATGCCCTTCGCCGGCGCCGCACAGACGCGCGGGCCGTTCCATCTGACGATGGATGTCAACGACGTGATCGAAACCGCCCGTGCCTTCCCCGAGGCGCGCATCGTTCCCCTCCATTGTGACGGGTGGCGGCACTTCATGCAGAACGCCGAGGATCTGAGGAAGTCTTTTGACGCCCTCGGCTTCGGGGCTCAGTTGCTGCTGCTCACGCCCGGCGTCGCGACCGATGTTCCGCTGAGCTGATCGACGTTCATCCCCGCCCGACGAACGGCATCTTGGTCGCCATGACCGTGAGAAAGAGCGCGTTCGCGTCCTTGGGCAGCCCGGCCATGAACACCACCGAGCGCGCCACGTTCTCGACATCCATCAAGGGCTCCGGCCGCACGCTGCCGTCGGCCTGCGGCACGCCCTCCTCCATTCTTGCCGCGAGCGGCGTCAGCGCGTTGCCGATATCGATCTGCCCGCCGGCGATGTCGTATTTGCGCCCGTCGAGCGCGATCGATTTCGTGAGGCCGGTCACGCCGTGCTTGGTCGCGGTATAGGGCGCCGAATTCGGCCGCGGCGCGTGCGCCGAGATCGAGCCGTTGTTGATGATCCGCCCGCCCATCGGGCTTTGTTCTTTCATGATCCGGAACGCCGCCTGCGCGCAGAGAAACGATCCTGTCAGGTTGGTCGCCACCACCCGCGACCATTGCTCGAAGGAGAGCTCGTCGAAGCCGATTGCCGGTGCGCCGGTGCCGGCATTGTTGAACAAGAGATCGACCCGCCCGTATTTCCCCTTGGCTGCCGAAAACAACGCCTCGACCGAAGCCGGATCGGTGACATCGGTCGGCACCGCCAGCACTTCCGCTCCCGCCATCCTGGCCGTCTCCTCGAGCGCGTCCTTCCTCCGCCCGGCAATCACCGTTGCATAGCCATCGCGCACCAGCGCCAGCGCCACCGCCCGCCCGATGCCGCTGCCCGCACCCGTCACCACCGCCACTTTCCCGGCCATTTCCACCCCTCCATTCAGAACACGGCGAACGCTATCCGATGCGATCGGATCCGGCTACTCCGCCACCGCCCGCATCGCCCGGATCAGTTCGGCCTTGCCCTCGAAGCCGATGCCCGGCAGCTCGGGCATGACGATATGCCCGTCCTCGACCGCGACCCGGTCAGGGAATCCGCCAAAGGGCTGAAACAGATCCGGATAGTTCTCGTTGCCGCCAAGCCCGAGACCGGCCGCGATATTGAGCGACATCTGGTGCCCGCCGTGCGGAATCATCCGCTTCGGCGATCAGCTCGCCGCCTCCTGCCTGCGCCAACCGGCCTTCGGCCCGGATGCTCCCCGCTTGCACCCGAAACGAAAAGCGCCAGTATCAACACGATGAAGCGAGGAAACGATGAGAGCTAGGCCGCGCCGAGTGCGCAATACGGTCGACGCCAAAACCCGGAGGAATCCTCCGCAGATCACTGCCCACGTATGTGCAGCGGAACGCTCGGCCTTTGAGGCGTACGCGCGCTCGTTCGGTCTCGACGCGGCTGGCCTCCTGGCCCTGCTGTTGTCGCGCGAAATGCGACTGGGTAAAATTTTGTTGCTGATCGAAATGGACGCGCCTTCTCCAGACCCGCGTAACGCGAAGGTGACCGTTCACGGACGGGACCTCGGGCTGCGCCGCAGCGTTGCAGCGATTGCGAAGACGTGCGATACGAGCGTCTCGAAGGTCTGCGCCGCAGTGATCCGTGCGGAGCTACGAGACAAGTGGCTGGATAGGGCCTTGACGACTCGATTCGAGTCAACATAGCATAGTCGCCATCGTAATGGCGCCCCGAGATCGTGGCTGGGAGGAAGACATGCCGCCGGCGACCGATGTGAATCTCGTAACGTCCGAGGAGTTTGTGACGGACCTCCTCTGCCGGCTCAAGCTTAACTCGGTCGATAAGCTTTGGCTCGTCGACACCAATGAGGACAAGCGCTTCGCCCTTGCGTTTAAGAAGCTCGTCGAAAACCAGGAGCGCCTTCACATCGCTGTCGACTTTTCACTCGCCACGAATCCCTATCACGGCGATTCCAGCACCCTGCGCGAGACGCTCTACTCGCTTCGCGAACGCGGAATCGTGGCGATAAACAACCCTACCTTCCGGACGGTCGAGATCACGGTCGAAAAGGACGACGCCCAGTACCTTCTTAAGCACTCCTCCATCCCGCCCGACTTCATGGCAGAGATCGTCGCCGAGATCTTCCCAGCGACTGGCGAGCCTGATGGACAAGGAAGATATCCTCGCCAGAATTAAGAGTTTCGCCGAGGACTTTGCACAGCGAAAACTCAATCCCTACATAAAAAAAATCTCGCGGCCGAATGTCATTCGTCGCTCGGCCAAAGAGATAAACGACGCCATCTGGGGCACAATCAAGTTCAGCCCACTTGAAGTCGTCGTCATCGACTCGCCACTGGTGCAGCGGCTGCGTTTCATCCGCCAGCTGGGGGTCGTCCACTGGGTCTATCCGGGTGCGAGCCATTCCAGGTTCGAGCACTCGCTGGGGGTTGTGCACCAAGCTCACCAGCTGATCAACGCCATCAATCAAGCGTCGGATACCGCGGCGGCTGCCCCGCCCGTCGACGCAGAAAAGGCTGCCCTGGTTCGGCTCTGCGCTGTCGTTCACGACATCGGACACGGCGTCTTCTCGCACGTGTCGGAGCACGCACTAGCACGCCAGCTTGACCTGAAGCTCGCGCTCCAGCGGTTCGCACAGGCGCATGGCGTCGAGAAAATCCAGCTCAGCGAACTGGTCGCCCACTATCTTATCGGTTCGCCAGCGTTCCATGAGATGCTGGCTATTGCTTTCGACAGCCTCCAAGACCCAATCGTGCAAGGTGGAAACTCTCAAGAAAACGCCGCGCGCGTCGCCGGACTGGCTCAGAGGGCCATCATCGGCCACCACATCGACGAGCAGATACCGTTGCTGCACGAGATAATCACGGGGCCGTTCGACGCAGACAAGCTCGACTACTATGCGCGCGACGCGAAGCGTGCGGGCGTTCCCTCAACACTGGACATCTCGCGGCTGCTGCAGAAGATTGTGACCCGTACGGTGTTATCGCGGGATCTGTCCAGGGATGGGCTGGGCGGGCTCCTTGAACGCCTCGACAACAAGCACCATACGAGGCACATTTTCGGCCTCAAGTGGTCGGGGGCTGCCATCCTCCACGAACTGCACCTTGCCCGGGTGCTGCTCTTCGCTAAAATCTACCGGCACAAAAAGGTCTCCGCGATCGAGTCAATGATCGAGGCGTTGTTCGACGCGCTCGGCTCCCATCCCGATGTCGATGTGATTGACCTGATCGCCCTGTCGTATGGGTTATGCGACGATGAGTTCCTCCTCTCCGGTGCTGCGACACTGCTGCGCGCGCTCGGAGTAACGGAGGATTCACCGGGGCTCCGAGCATTTGCGGATGACACTCTGGGTCGCCTCCGCGACCGCGACCTCTATGTGTCCTCGCTATCGGTCGCGCCCAGGTACCCTGCCGATCCCTGGGCGCACGACACGTCCCAACAGCGCGGCCTCGGTCAGCTGGCGAGCGACTGCAAGAACGAGCAGAAGCTGGCAACGCTTCGGAAGGCGATCGCTGCGGAACTCAGGTCGATTCAGACGGCGCTCCCCGAGTCCGCTGGCGGACTCGACCCTGAGATACTTAAGTACGCGGTTGCAATATCGGCAAAGCCGGCGCTCCAAGGCGGGACCGAGATCGACCGAGCGCTGATTCTGCAGGGTGGGCGTTTTGTGCAGGGGCGCGAGCTCGACTTCTTGAACCGCACAGCGTGGGCGGACGCGTACGATGTGGGCAAGCCTCAAGCGATCCTATTCACGCCTCGCGAATGCGCTGCGGCCGCGTACGTCGCCGCCGAACGGCATGTCCGGACCCAGTACGATATCGTCCTTCCCAGAACTGCTCAGGAAATCAGCAAGCAGGATCCCGACGAGATCGACCAACTCAAGCTTACACTCGAGTCGAGGGGTTGGTATTCGGGCGTCCCGTTTGACATACGCCCCGTGCCAGAGCGTCTACGCCGCCAAGACGTCGAGCGCCGTGTTGAGGACCTCGCAGCGAAGCTGACCACGATCGACGAGCCTATTGGAAGCCTGCCCCCGCGCCGTCCGCCGGTTATGCAAGCCCGCATCAAGAGCTGGCTCGCGCAGTTCCGCGAGGACGCGGTCATTTCCTGCGCACTCGCGGCGCTTGAGCAGCTAAAGGTTCTCGGCCGACAGGACAACCAGGCCGCGCTCGTGGCATTCGCCGAGGCTCATCCTGAGTTCAAGGGAGCAACGATCTGCCCATTGGGCGATATTAAGGACAGTGCAATCGTACAGGCGTACCTTTCCCTTGACCTCGAGCGCGTTTTCCCGCGGACCATGTCCTTAGAAGACGCGATGGCTAGCGGTAGCGCCAAATCCATCGTCCTGCTGGATGACTTCACGGCAACCGGGTCCCAAACGCTCGACATCCTGGGTAACTGGTTCGACGACGATCGGCTGAAGCAAGAACGACTTCAAGAGGCGCGCCTACCGTTCGGGGAACCGGAGCGTACTTTCCTACGATCGAGGCCGGTCGGGTTGGTATTTGTTGCGGGATGGGAAGCCGGGCTCGAGAGGATCCGCTGCGCGACGCGGGAGCTCGGCCTTGATGCCAGGGTTTTCGCCCACCTTACCGATGAGGCTATCCCCTTTGCATTCGAGGGAGCGCTTGGCGGTCAGGATCCAGAAGCCCTCAGCGCATTTAAGAAGAAGTGCCGGCAGGTAGGAAAGGCATTGCTCGCGTCCAACGAGAAGGACGCAAGGAAGCAGGGCGAGCGTGCGCTCGGCTACGGCAACCGCGGCATGCTCCTTGCCTCACGTTTCAATGTGCCGACGCAGACGCTCACCTGCATTTGGATGGATGGAAAGTACGAGGGCGTCGATTGGCACGCGCTCGTTAGGCGGCGACCGAAGGCCTGACTGACCGTTCTGGGTGCCGCCCTGCCAGCCCATCCGCTGGATGGCGCAAGGGACGTGCCGCGAAATCGAGATTGGTATTACTTTGCCAGAATGCGAGTCAGAGAACCTCCGAGTGGGCAGTTCGGTGATCCATGGTTGGCCAGCTTTCGGGAAGCCAACGATTGTGGGCCGAGCCTCGGACAGGCGTGAGGGGTTCAATCCCCGTCTTGAACCATTTCCGGCCCGTTTGGGTCACCGGACGCGGACGCGCTGGATCGTCGCCTTCACAAATCGCAACTCGGCCCAAGCACTCGCTGTGCTCTACTCCGCCACCGCCCGCATCGCCCGGATCAGTTCGGCCTTGCCCTCGAAGCCGATGCCCGGCAGCTCGGGCATGACGATATGCCCGTCCTCGACCGCGACCCGGTCAGGGAATCCGCCAAAGGGCTGAAACAGATCCGGATAGTTCTCGTTGCCGCCAAGCCCGAAGCCGGCCGCGATATTGAGCGACATCTGGTGCCCGCCGTGCGGAATCATCCGCTTCGGCGACCAGCCCGCCGCCCGCACCACCTTGAGCATGCGCTGGTATTCGCAAAGCCCGTACGAAAGCGCGCAGTCGAATTGCAGCCAGTCTCGATCCGGCCGCATCCCGCCATAGCGCAACAGGTTGCGGGCATCCTGGTGGCTGAACAGGTTTTCCCCGGTTGCCATCGGCCCCGGGTAGAATTCGCCGAGTGCTGACTGCAGCGCGTAGTCCAGCGGATCGCCCGGCTCCTCGTACCAAAAGAGCGGATACCCGCCGAGCATCTTCGCGTACGCGATCGCCGTCTCGAGATCGAAACGCCCGTTTGCATCGACCGCCAGCCGTGCCTGGCCGCCGATCTCCTTCAGCACCGCCTCGATTCGTCGCCGGTCTTCCTCGATCGGCGCCCCGCCGATCTTCATTTTCACGACCGTGTAGCCACGTTCGACATAGCCCCGCATTTCGGCCGAAAGCGCCGCGAGATCCTTGCCGGGATCGTAATAGCCGCCCGCCGCATACACGAAGACGCGTGGCTCGGCCTCTCCTCCGTGCCGCTCGGCGAGCAGGCGGAACAGCGGCATGCCCGCGATCTTCGCCACCGCATCCCACACCGCCATGTCGATCGTGCCGACCGCGACCGAACGCTCGCCGTGCCCGCCCGGCTTCTCATTCCGCATCATCGCCGCCCACACCCGGTCCGGGTCGAGATTGTCGCCCGTCTCGTCGGCAAGCGCGCCTGGATCGGCTTCGAGAAGGCGCGGCGCGAACCGTTCCCGGATCAATCCGCCCTGCCCGTAGCGGCCGTTCGAATTGAAGCCGTAACCGATCACCCGCCGCCCGTCGCGCACGGCATCGGTGACGACGGCAACCAGGCTCGTCGTCATCTTCGTGAAATCGATATAGGCGTTGCGGATCACCGAGCCGATCGGCCTCGTCTGCTCGCGCACATCGATGATCCGCACCGTCATGCCTTGACTCCAGGCCCTTGTTCGCCGCGGCGGAGCAGCGCCCCCGCAATGGTCTCCGCGAGCCCGCCCTGATACTCATTTTCCCCGCTATCGACCAACTGGGGAGGAACCGCCATGCGCATCGGCTTCATCGGGCTCGGCACCA
>JASHOJ010000009.1 GCA_030041155.1 Candidatus Binataceae bacterium
GATTTTTTTCGTTCTGCTGATCGCCTGTGCCAACGCGGCGAACCTGCTTTTGGCGATCGCCACGGGACGCCGGCGCGAGGCGCTGATTAAGCTCGCGCTTGGCGCATCGCGCGGCCGGCTGATTCGCGAATTTCTCCGCGAGACCGGTGTGCTGTGCGTCACCAGCGCGGTGGGTGGGTTCGCGGTGGCTTCGGTCGCGATCGCGCAATTTTCCGAGTTCGAAACCAGGCTTCCCGGCTTCGGGCGATTACGCCTTGCAGCAGATTTGCACACGGATAGCGCGGTTTTCATCGCCAGCCTTGTGATGGTGCTGATCGCAACGCTCGCCACCGGGATTGCGCCGGCACTGTACGGCTCCTCGGTTAATCTGGCGAGCGCACTTGGCGGGGAAATCGTGATCGGCGGAACGAAAAAAGGCGTGATCCGCAATGCGCTGGTGATCGTCCAAGTCGCGATTGCAACGCTGGTGCTGATCGGTGTCGCGCTGTGCTCTCGCAGTCTCCACAATCTTCGTAGCGTCGATCCTGGATTTTCGGCGCGCAATCTCGCGGGAGTGCTGGTGGGGACGAACGATCAGCAGATGAATAACGCGAAAGCGCGAGAATTCTACTCGCGTCTGCGCGAGGCCGCCTCAGTAATTCCCGGAGTGGAAGCGGTCACGCTCTCTGCCGGGATGCCGCTGCAATTGGGCGGCGGCGAAGCGGACGTCCGCACGGATGACGCGACCAAAGCTCCCGTTCGAATTCGCGGCGGGTTCGTCGATGGCGATTATTTTTCTACCGCTCAAATAAAGCTGTTGAGCGGACGAAGCTTCACGGCACTTGACGGTGAAAAGACGCCGGAAGTCGTGATCGTCAGCAAGGAAATGGCGCGCCGCCTGTGGCCCGGCTCCGATCCGCTGGGAAGAAGCATCCACCTCGACGACGGCAAGCGCATGGCGCGCGTGATCGGAGTGGCCGGCGACGTGAAAATCAGCGACCTGGATGAAGCGCCGCAGCCGTTTATGTATTTCGCGCTGGCGCAGCACCCGCTTCCTTATATTACGGTGATCGTCCGAACCTCGGGAGACCCGCGGCTGTGGGTTGAGTCGCTGGCGCGCGCGATGATGCGTCTCGACGTACGCCTGCCGGTGCCGCCGGTGACGCGGAATGACGTGATCGATCTCGCGGTTCTCTTCAACACCTGGGTGTTCGACGCAGTCAGCCTGGTGAGCGCGTTGGCGCTGCTGCTGGCGCTGCTCGGCTTGTTCGGCGCGGTTTCGTATTCGGTCGGCGAACGCAAACGCGAACTCGGGATTCGCATCGCCCTGGGCGCGTTGCCGGCGCATTTGCTGAGGATGATTGTGGCAAACACGTTGACCGTGGCGGGCGCTGGTGTAGGAGCTGGTGTAGCGCTGGGCGTGGCCGCCACTATTCTGCTGCGCGCACAATTTTTTGGCATCCATCGCGTCGAATGGATGGTGCTATTGCCCGTGGCGGCCGTGATGCTCGCACTGGCGAGCCTGATCGCCTACTTCGCCTCGCGCAGCGCGACGCGGCTTGATCCTATGGAAGTCCTGCGCCACAATTGAAGCCGCTGATGAACAGCCCGTTTGAGCTACTCTTCTCGCAGCGCAATCATCGGATCGACGCGCGCGGCCCGGGAAGCGGGGAGATAAGCGGCCAGCGCCGCGACCACGATGAGCAACAGAGAAACCGAGACGAACGTTAACGGGTCGGCGGGCGTGGTTTGATAGAGCTGTGCCCGGACGAGACGCGTCAGCGCCATTGCCCCGGCAACTCCGAGCGCCACGCCCACGCCGATGAAGGTCATTGTGCGCCGCAGCATCAGCGCGATCAGATTGGCGCGCGTGGCTCCGAGCGCGATGCGAATGCCGGATTCGCGCATCCGCTGCGCCGCCGAATACGAAGTCACGCCGTAAATTCCGGCGGTGGAAAGAAGCATCGCCAATGCGGCGAAGCAGGTGAGCAGGCCGGTGTAAAGACGCGGGGCGGATGTCGCAGTGGCGACCACGCCGGTCATCAATTCAATGTCGCCGATCGGCTGTTGGGGATAAGACGCGTGAATCAGCGCGCGAATCGCGGGCGCGAGTTGCGCCGGGTCGCGCGTGCCGCGGACCACCAGCACGGCGCCAAACGCGGGTCCCAGATATTGGCGATAGGGCCGATACAGTTCCGGTTGCGGAGCATCTTCGAGCTTGCGGCGATGCGTCGCGGCTACCACGCCAACCACCTCATACCAGGGTCCGCGCGGTAGGCCGGACATGTTGACGTGTTTGCCAAGCGCCGATTCGTGCGGCCAATAACGGCGCGCGATCACGTCATTCACGATGGCGACATCGGGCGAGCCGTTGGCGTCGGCTTCGGTGAAGGCGCGGCCGGCGAGCAGCGGGATGCCCATGGCGCGAAAAAAATCGGGACTCACCGAGGAAAGCTGCGCGCCGTGATCCTGCGTGGGATTCGGATCGCCTTCGAAGCCGACCGAAGTGTGAACTTCCATCGGGCCGAGCGGCAAAACCGTGCTGGCGCCGGCGGCGATCACGCCGGGTAGCGCGCGGATGCGGTCGATTAGATCGCCGTATTCGGCGGCCTGGCGGCTTTCGACATCCTTGCGTGATGCGAAAGAAGTGATCGCGGTGAGAAAGCTAGGCATGGGAACCTGAATGGTCAGTACGTTTTCGGCGCGAAAACCGGGATTAACGCT
>JASHOJ010000063.1 GCA_030041155.1 Candidatus Binataceae bacterium
GCCGTGGCGATGATCGTCAGCGAGCCGCCTTCCTCGATATTGCGCGCTGCGCCGAAGAAGCGTTTCGGCCGCTGCAGCGCATTGGCATCGACGCCCCCGGTCAGTACCTTGCCGGAGGACGGCACGACGGTGTTGTAGGCGCGTCCTAACCTGGTGATCGAATCGAGCAGGATGACGACGTCGCGGCCGTGCTCGACGAGCCGCTTGGCTTTCTCGATCACCATTTCGGCGACTTGCACGTGGCGCACCGCCGGCTCGTCGAAAGTCGAGGAGACCACTTCGCCCTTCACCGAGCGCTGCATGTCGGTGACCTCCTCCGGACGCTCGTCGATGAGAAGCACGATCAAATAGCATTCCGGGTGATTGGCCGTCACCGATTGCGCGATGTTCTGCAACAGCACCGTCTTGCCGGTGCGCGGCGGCGAAACGATCAAGGCGCGCTGGCCTTTGCCGATCGGCGCGACAATGTCGATCACCCGGCAAGAAAGATCCTTCTTCGTCGGGTCGTCGACCTCGAGTTTCAATCGCTCGTCGGGATAAAGCGGCGTTAGATTGTCGAAATGGACTTTGTGCCTGACTTTTTCCGGATCTTCGAAATTGATCGTGTTGACCTTCAGAAGCGCGAAATAACGCTCGCCCTCCTTGGGACTGCGGATCAATCCTTCGACGGTATCGCCGGTGCGCAGCCCAAAGCGGCGGATCTGCGAGGGCGACACGTAGATGTCGTCCGGCCCGGCCAGATAATTGGCTTCGGGAGCGCGCAGGAACCCGAACCCGTCTTGCAGAACCTCGATCACCCCTTCGCCGATGATCTCGATTTCGCGACTGGCTAGCTGCTTCAAGATCGCAAACATCAATTCTTGTTTGCGCATGATCGAGGCGTTCTCGACTTCGTGCTCTTCCGCGAAGGCGAGCAACTCGGTCGGCGATTTGGCCTTTAGATCCTGAAGTTTGATATCCCCCATCGGGATTCCTATCCTAGAAGGCGGCGCGTTCGACGCGCATGTGGAAGGAGATATGGAGAGGCCCAGGCGGGCGTCAAATCCTTGGAAGACAGGTGGAAAGCACACATTTATGGCGCTTTAGGGCGCGCCGGCACTTCACCTGCGAGGAGAGATTCTCAGGATAGGACGTTTCCCTTTCCTTGACAACCTGAACCCGCGAGCCAGCGAACCCTCTCCCATAAGGAACGAAGCTCCGGCCGAGTTCCATGCGGCATTGAGCCTGCACCGGGACATCATCGAAACGGTTTCGGCCGAAAAAGGCCGGCGGCAGAAGACGCCGGCGTAGATTCCCACGCTCACGGAGCTCGGCCGAGGTTACGCCCGGCTAATATTTTGAGATCACCGGCGTCTGCGGCGAAATCCAATCGAATTTCCAATCGAGCCCGGCGCGCACGACGTTCAGCGTCGGATGCGCGGTCTGGAATCCGGTAGCAGGATCCCCCGGGACAGATACCTTGCTAAGATCCACGTAAAGATATTCGGCTCTAACCGAAAGGTTGCGTGCAAAAGCATATTCGATCCCGGCGCCGGCCGTCCAACCGGTGGGCGTTGCGCCGATCGACCAAGCGCCCGGAACAGGCTGCGACACGTTTTCATGCGCATAGGCGAACCCGCCGGTGACGTAGGGAAGAACATTGCCGAATGCCAGGCCCAAACGCGCCCGCGCCGTGCCGAGCCAATCGAGCTTGCTGTTCACCGGGCCCGCCGTGGTCACAATCGGCGGAGAAAGCGTCTGGGTGCCGGAGACCGTGCTGCCGTCGAAATCCGTCTCGCCGCCGATCACGAAGTTCGCACCGGCGATGCTCGAGCCGGGAATTTCGTAGTTGAATCCAACCTGACCGCCGCCAAGAAATCCGTTGACCGGAACGCTCGCCCCTCCCAGGAATCCGCCTCCGAGCGCATGCGCGTCAAAATGCTGGTAGCCACCGCCGTAGCCGGCATTGACGCCGACATAGAACCCCGTCCAGGAAAACGACGGCGGCGGCGGCGTATAGAGCGGCGCTCCCTTGGCATTGGGAAGGTCCGCAGCGAAGGCTCCGCCTGTCAAAGCAAGCGATGCGACGCCGGCGATGATTAAGGCGCGGACCACTCTCCCGGGAACCTCTTCGAAAAGACCGAGCTCGACACATCGAAGATACCGTAATTTACGGTCTCGACCAACAGCCAATTCCTCCGCCTCCATGCTTCTAAAGCATGTGTGTCCAATGGGTTACAAGACAAGAGCCCCGCTTTCGCTTGGCTTATTTGGCCGCAACCGCCTGATTTACATAGGTTTTAGTACGGCGAGCACGACGATTGCGATCAGTAGGAGCGTGGGCGCTTCGTTAAGGAAACGGAAATAGCGCGCCGAATGAAGATTGGCATCCGCGGCGAATCGGTAGCGGATCCGTACGAAGAAGCCATAGACCACAGTCATCAGCGCGACGAAAAGAAACTTCCAATTGAGCCACGCGGCGGCAAACCAATGCCCTTCGAAAGCCAACGCCAGCCCTGTTCCGTAGCCGATAACGAGGGCGGGCCGCATAATCCCCGCCTCGAGCCGCCGTTCCATGACCTTGAAAAGCTCCGACTGCGGTGAGCCCTTGGGCACCGACGCATGATAGACGAAAAGCCGCGGCAGATAGAGCATGCCGGCCATGAACGCGATGATCGCGATGAGATGAATGGCTTTGAGCCAGAGATAGAGGTCGGAATCTGGCAAAGTTTCAGCCCCGCTCCCGCATGCGGACGGACGCAACCTAACACGCGGCGCGGACCTGTGCGACAAGCGCCTCGACGTGCGCGATCGGCGTTTCCGGCAAAATCCCGTGCCCGAGATTGAAGATATGCGGACGGCCGCGAAACGCGGCGAGAATTTGCGCGGTCGCTCGCCGCAACGCTTCCCCGCCGGCAATAAGAGCCAGCGGATCGAGATTGCCTTGCAGGATTGTCGTCGGCGCAGTCTGCGCCGCGGCGGCATAGGGATCGATGCCGGTTTCCAATCCCAGCGCGTCCGCGCCCGTACGCAACGCGAACTCATCGAGTGCGATCCCGGCGCGCCGCGCGAAGACGACGACCTTTACGCGGGGATGTCGCGCGCGCAGCCCGTCGACGATGCGGCGCAACGGAGCGATCGACCAGCGCTCGAATTCCGCCGCTGGCAACGCGCCCGCCCAAGTATCGAAGATTTGTACGAGATCGACGCCCGCATCCATCTGCCGCGACAGATACGTAACCGAGCCTGCGACCAACCGATCGACGAGCTCTTGGAAAAGATTTGGGCTGCGATATGCGAAAAGTCGTGCCGGCGCCTGTTCCGAGGTGCTCTTTCCGGCGATCATATAGGCCGCGACGGTGAACGGCGCACCGCAAAATCCGATCAGCGCCGTCTCGTCCGCCAACCCTTCTTTCACTCTGCCGATCGCCTCGAATACCGGCGCAAGGCGTTCGAGGTCGATTGTCTCGCGCAGCTGCGCCAGATCCTTCGCATCTGCAATCGGGGCAAGCTGAGGGCCGGCCCCACTTTCGAACGAGACTTCCTGGCCGAATGCGTCCGGTACAACGAGAATATCGCTGAATAGGATTGCCGCGTCGAAGCCGAACCTGCGAACCGGCTGCAACGTCGCTTCCGCCGCCAACTTCGGCG
>JASHOJ010000064.1 GCA_030041155.1 Candidatus Binataceae bacterium
AGACGGTGAAGGTCTTTTTCGATACCAGCGTTCTGGTAGCCGCCTGCGAACAAGCCCATCCGCATTTCGGACGGGCGCGTCCCGCCTTGTTGCGAGTGACCACCGGAAAAGATCAAGGATTCATGAGCGTTAACTCGATCACGGAGATGTATGCGGCGCTCACTCGCCTTCCGGTTCAGCCGCGTATCCATCCTGCGGAGGCCGCGCGGATAATCGCGGACAACATTCTGCCGCATCTCGAGACCGTGCCGCTAGGAAAGAAAGATTACCTCGAGGCTCTTAAGCTGGTTGGGGATGGCGGATGGCCCGGCGCAAAGATATACGACGCGTTGCTCATTGGCTGCGCGGCCAGAACGGGAGCCGAACGGATCTACACCTTCAATCTCGCGGATTTCCGCGAGTTAGCGCCGAATCTGACCGGGAAAATCTGCGCGCCACCGTAGGGATGCCGATAGCCGTGTAGAGTCGCGATGCGCCAAAGTTGACGGCAGATCTCCAACTGGTCGGCATTGCGCCGCCTGCCCCTCAGCTTTGCTCGCTTGCACTAATTGGAACCGATTGTGTACTAGTCCGACTCAGGGTTAGCGCATAAGCGGGGGGCACGCGATGCGATTTCACGGAATTTCGGCGTCGAGCAGATTGATTGCGTTGGCCGCTGCGATACTCGCGCTCGCCGGATGCGCTCGCATTCCGAACTACAACGATCAGCAACCCGGCGTCTTGTCGCAGGCCGCCGCCGCTCCTCAGAACACGCCGCCGCCACTCAAGCTGTGTCCGGCGCCGAGCGCGCCCGCGTCGCTGGTCGCAACACCCGGTTACACGCAGTTGATGGTCAGTGTCGCTGACGCAAACGGCGCGCCTGTCGATTCGCTCAAGCAATCGGATTTCGTCGTATACTCCGGCGCGACCAGCTATCCGATCAAATATTTCGATTCGGGTTACGCGCCCCAATCGATCGTGTTCGTCATCGATACCTCCGGCAGCATGTATGAAAAGCTGGGCGATATTCAGGAAACCCTACCCGGCATGATTTCAGGACTCAACGCGTGCGACGAAATCGCGATGTTCGCTTTCAGCGACCAGCCTTACCTGTTGATGCCATTTACAACCGACCATCAAACAGTCATTAGGGTCATCGCGATCTTGCACGCGAATGGAAAAACGGCCCTCTTCGCTTCGATGAAGAGAGCGATCAGTTACCAGAAACGCTCTGCGTCATATCCCAGCCGTTCACTGATCGTGATAACCGACGGAATGGACAACGAAAGCGTGCCGCCTGAGCGAGAGGATATAGTCAAAGCCGTGCGCGAAAGTGGCGTTCGCCTGTACCTGGTTGGGATCGGCGATCCCGACGCCGGGGGTGCCAGCTACGCTATCGGACCATTCATCGTCAACAGCGGCCCACTCTACAAAGTTGACAATCCATCCCTGGATGCTTTCGCGGACGAGACGGGCACTGGTCAACCGATCATCGTGAAATACAAAGCAGGTGATAATTCTGGCACAGCGACGAAGGCTCTGGATTCGATCATGGCCTCGCTCGCCGACACCTACACGATTGGCGTCGTCGCTCCTTCCGCCTCCGATAAGCTTACACTCGCGGTGCCGTCCAAACCTTCAGCGGTCATCACCTCCACGCGCACCTCCGTAAAATAGGCTGGGTTCGAACTTTCGTCTGCTCCGCGCGCCGCGGCTAGCACCCCACCTGTAAGCTCGCGGGCTCTTTCCGCTACAATTACTTCCTCATGCCGCTTAGCGATGAACAAATCGAGCGCTACAGCCGCCAGATTATCGTCCCCGAGATGGGTGCGCGCGCACAGGAGCGCCTGCTCGGGGCGCGGATGCTTCTATGCGGCGAGTCGCGCGACGCGTCGCCGGTTCTCTTGTATCTCGCCGGCGCCGGAGTCGGACAAATCGCGCTGATGCTCGCCGGCCCTGGCGAGAAGTCATCAAAATTTGCTTCGTCCGTCGCCGCGCTTAATCCCGATTGCTCGGTTTCTAGTTATCGCCGCGGCTCAGCCGCTCAGATCGACCTGGCGCTGATGCTGATCTCGTCCGAGGCGAGCGCGGATGCCGCACGCGCGGTTTTGGACGAATTGCCGCGCGTCCCCGCGATTATCGTGCGGCTCGATTCTCCCGCGAAAATCGGCATTTTTCCGGCTCCGCCGCCGTGCCCGCGATGCGATCCAATTCTCCTCTCGCCCGCTATAAATCCATCCGATTTCGCGGCGGATCCGATCGCGATCAGCGCCGCGTCGGAGGCGCTGAAACTGCTTGCCGGAATTGGCGGCGCGCGTCCCACAATTATTGAATTCGACGGCTACGAGTCCCGCTCGCACGACGCCGCCGCGAATCCGCAATGCCGATGCGCAACGGCGGAGCGTCCGGCAAAAGCGGAGCGTTCAAGATGACGCCGACGCCGCCCCGCTTGCATCCGCCGCGCGACATGCCGGCACTGTGGCTGTTCGATTTCGACAAGACACTCGCGAACCTTCGGCACCACGTGGATTGGCCGAAGGCGCGAACCGAGCTTGAAGCGATGCTCCGGCGCGCGGGCGCGGCGGAGGAATTGTTCGAGCGAATTCCGCCCGGCAAATGCCTTCCGCTTTACGAGGCATACATGGCGGAGCTGCGATCGTCCGCGAATTCCGCGAACTCGACCGGCGCGAGCGGCGGCGACGCGATCCTGCGCCGCGCTTCCCGGATAATCGAAAAATACGAGCTCGCCGGTGTAGCCAAAGCCGAGCCGCTTGAGGGCGCGGTTGAACTTTTGCGCATCCTCGGCCAGCGCCGTATCCCCGCTGCAATAGTGACCTCGAATTCGTCGAAGATCGTATCGCGATGGCTGGCGCGGTTTCGCGTCCGCCCGACTATTCGCGCGATCGTCGGGCGCGATAGCTTGCTTCCGCTAAAGCCAGCACCCGCGATGATCGAGCACGCGCTCGAACTTGCCGGCGCGCGCCCGCGCGACGCTATCTTCGTTGGCGACACCGAGGGCGACCTGATTGCCGCGCACGAGGCTAAAGTCGCCTTTATCGCGATAGCCGCGGACGACGCCGCGCGCGACCATTTTCTCGCGCTCGGCGCGCAGCGGATTTTCCGCTCGCCCGCCGCGCTCGCAATCCACATGAATCTGGCGCTCGCGCCGCCGCCATATCGCGGCGCGCTCAGGCGGCTTCGTGTCAGACGTGGTTAATCCCGCGCGCCTCAAACTCGCGCTGTTGCGCAGCGGTGTCGCGCTTGATTCCGCGGATGGCGAAAAAGACGCCGCCGCGCCGAACACGGTGGACATCCTGCTTCCCGGCGATATGTGGGTAACGGCGAAGGTCGCCCAGTCATCGCCGCTTACGCTGGTGCGGAGCCCGGGCGTGTCCGCAATCCGCCACCAAGGCGGCGAAACCGCGGTGCGAATCGCGAGTTTTGGCAGCGCGGCCTCGCGCGTCGTCACGATGCGCTCGACGTGGGCGACGGTGATGCTTTCAGGCGGATGCGGCCAGAGCGCGGCCGGGCGTACCTGCGCGTTTTGCCGCGGTCGCGAGTTGACCGAGCACGCGGGCGAAGTTTGGCCGATCGAAAGCGTGGTCGCGGCGGTTCGCGCGGCGTTCGACCAGGGCGACGCGGAGCTGGTTCATCTGGTGCTCGGATATTTTCCCGGCGACGACGCGGGCCTGCACGTCCTGCGCCCGTATCTGGAGGCGATTCATCGCCACTTCGACACGATGGTCGCGTTGACAATGCATCCGCCGGCCGATTTGCGGATGGTCGATCTGACCTACGCCGAGGGAGTTGACGTGATCTGCTACAATCTGGAGGCCGCCGGCGCGGAGTCGATGCGGCGGCATTTTCCGGGCCGGGCGCGCTACCTCGGCCGCAAACGCTACCTGAGCGCGCTTGCGCGCGCCGCGCAGATTTTTCCCGGCGGCGCAGTATGGTCGGATCTGCTTCTGGATATCTCGCCGCGCGCCGAGATCGACGCGGCCGTCGCCGAACTGGTTGCCGCCGGAGTGCTGCCGACCTTCGGCGTCTTGGATCCGGAAGGCGGCGCAGATGCGCCCGCCCTGGACGACAGCGTGGCGATCGCCGCGGCGGCGTTCCACGCTGCCTCGCACGCGGGAATCGGACTTGGATGGATGCGCGACGTGTCCTCGACGTTTACTCCGTTCGACGCCCGCTACCTGGTTTCCGGCGCGCCGCAATCCCAGTCGCTGTTGCATCAACTGTCGCGCAATCGGCTCGGTGCGCTCACCACCAGATCGCTTGCGCGGATGCGCCGGCGGCTTAGAGTGCGCCGGGTGCGTGCTTCGTTCGATTCGTCTCACCTATGATGCCGCAAAGCGGAGAACCCGAGGCCGAGCGGCGCGCGCTCGAGCACGAGCTCGAAGAAGTCGTAATCGATACCCGGCCGATCGCGCTGGTAATCCTGTCGCGCAGCCTGCGCACCGTGATTCTGATCGCGGGCGCGGTCCTGTTCATCGTGCTGGTGCGCGCAAAACCGCCCGCGGGTCTCAGCGTCGCCGGCGAGCGCGCAATCGCCGTCTTCGCGATCGCCGTGCTCTATTGGATAACCGGCGCGCTGCCGCTGATGGTCACCAGTTTGCTGGTGATCGTGCTGCTCGGATTTTCGGGCGTGATGCCGCAGCGGCAGGCCTACGCGCTGTTCGGCAACGAGGCGATGTTCTTCATCCTGGCCGCGTTCATGCTGGCCGCGGCGGTGAACCATCGCGGACTCGGACGGCGCGTCGCGCTCAAGATCTTCCGCCGCTTCGGCCGCACCCCGCGCGGCCTGATCGGTTCGGTTTACCTGCTCAGCGCTCTGATGTCATTCGTCATTCCGGAGCACGCGGTCGCCGCGATCGTGTTTCCGATCGTGGTCGATCTGACCGCCGCGATGAGTCTGGCGCCCGGCCGCTCGCGCTACGCGACCGCGCTGTTCCTCGCGATGGCGTGGGGAACCAATATCGGCGGAATCGCAACCCTTCTGGGCGGCGCCCGCGCGATGCTCGCGCTCGGAATCCTGTCCGAATCCACCGGGCAGACGATTTCGTTCCTGCATTGGAGCGCCGCGACCATTCCTATCGTCGTACTGCTGCTGGGCGCGGGATGGATCGTGCTCCAGCATTTTTTTCCCTCCGATCTCGCGTCGGTCGAAAGTAGCGCGCGCGAGCTTGACCGCCGGGCCGGCGAAATCGGGCGCATGACGTTCGAGGAAAAAGGCGTCGCCGCGATTCTGGCGGCGACTATCGTGGCCTGGATGGTGTTTTCGCGCGATTATGGATACGCGGGAATCGCGATCCTGGCGGTGGTCGCGCTGTTTGCGATGGGCCTGCTCTCGTGGCACGAGGTCGAGGAATACGTCAACTGGGGAATCGTGCTGATGTATGGCGGCGCGATCGCGATGGGTGCCGCGCTGCAACATACTGGCGCCGCTTCATTTCTTGCGCGCGCGAGCCTGGGCCGAATCGGATCGGCGCTGGTAGTGCTGGCAATCCTCGCGCTTGCGGCCGAGCTCCTGGGCGAACTGCTGAGTCATTCCGCTGTGGTAGCCGCGCTATTGCCGGTCGGCCTTGGACTGGCGGCGCATTTCGGAATCGACGCCCGCGCGATGTCGCTGCTCGTCGCGATTCCAGCCGGCTTGACCTTCATCCTGCCGGTCGGCACGCCTGCGAATGCGCTCGCATATTCAAGCGGGTATCTCCACACTCGCGAACTGGTCCTGCCGGGAGGGCTGATGATCGCTTGCGCGTGGGTAGGGCTGAACCTGATGATGCACATTTATTGGCCATGGATCGGATTTGCGATCGCGACGCATTAGCGCGTTATTTCACTGAAGAAGGTATTAGGACACCACTTTGCCGTTGACAACGGCACAGCGGGCACGGAAAGGGCCTTTATAGGTGTGTTTTGAGGCGGCGGATCACCCCATTTTTCATCTGGGTTCCCTCACACGGCAGACTTGAGTCGAAGAATCAAGTTAGATAACTTCTAAGGCTTAGTAAGTAATCTATTCTTCACGAGAGCGGGGCATCAGAAAAATGGATCAGGGCTTCACGTTGTGGTTTACCGGCCTGTCGGGCGCCGGCAAATCGACCCTTGCCAATCTTGCGGCTGCCGAATTTCGGAGCCGCGGCCATCGGGTCGAGATTCTGGACGGTGACGAAGTGCGCACCAATCTGTCGAAGGGGCTCGGCTTTTCCAAGGAAGACCGCGACACCAACATCCGCCGGATCGGATACGTATGCCGCCTCTTGTCGCGCAACGGCGTGATCGCGATTTCCGCCGCCATTTCGCCGTATCGCGCGATTCGCGACGAGGTTCGCGGCGCGCACGATCGCTTCTTCGAGGTTTTCATGAAGTGCCCGCTCGAAACTCTGGTCGAGCGCGACGTGAAGGGCCTCTATAAGAAAGCGCTGAAAGGCGAAATACCCTCCTTCACCGGAGTTTCCGATCCATATGAAGAACCGCTTTCGCCCGAACTCGTCATCGACAGCAGCATCGAGCAGCCCGACTTGAGCCTTAGGAAGCTGCTCGCGAATCTGGAAGAGCGCAATTACATCTATCGCAACGGAGCTGGCCGAGGAGTTGGCCGATGAGCGTGCGCGATGATGCGATAACCGCCCACGGCGGCGGAGAGCTGAGCGACCTGAAGGCGCCGCAGTCGGAGCGCGCGGCGCTCAAGGCGCATGCCGCCTCGCTTCCCTCGGTTGCGCTGGGCGCGCGCGATCTTTCCGACTTGGAGATGCTCGCCTCGGGTGCATTCTCGCCGCTTACCGGCTTCATGGGCGAAGCCGACTACACGCGCAGCCGCGATGAGATGCGGCTTGCAAACGGCGTCCCGTGGTCGATTCCGATCACGCTTGCGGTGAATGAGCCTGCAGCGCAATCGCTCAAGCCCGGAATCGATGTCGCGCTTCGCACCGAAGCCGGACAGCCGCTTGCGATCTTGAAGCTGGCCGAGATCTATAAGGTCGATCGCGCGCGCGAGGCCGAAGCGGTGTTCGGCACCGCCGAGGACAAACATCCCGGTGCGAAAAACGTCACCTCGATGCCGCCGTATTGCCTGGCGGGCCGGGTTATCCTGTTCGAAGAGGTTCCCGGGCGCAGTTTTCTGGAGTATCGGCTGGAACCGCGCCAGACTCGCGCCGCGTTTCGCGAGCGGGGATGGAAAAAGATCGTGGCGTTCCAGACCCGCAATCCAACCCATCGCGCGCACGAGCATATTCAGAAATCGGCGCTCGAAATCTGCGACGGATTGCTGCTGCATCCGCTGGTCGGCGAGACCAAAAGCGACGACGTTCCCGCCGCAGTCAGGATGGAGACCTACAAGGTCCTGCTCGAACTCTATTATCCCAAGAACCGCGCGATGCTCTCTGTGATGCCGGCGCATATGCGCTACGGCGGTCCGCGCGAGGCTATCCTGCATGCGCTGGTGCGGCGAAACTACGGCTGCACCCACTTTATCGTCGGGCGCGACCATGCCGGTGTCGGCAACTACTACGGCACTTACGATGCGCAGAAAATTTTCGACCGCTTCCAGCCCGGTGAGATGGGAATCACGCCGCTTACCTTCGAGAATAGCTTCTACTGCCGCAAATGCAACTCGATGGCGTCGTTCAAGACCTGCCCGCATTCCGACGACGATCGGCTGATTCTGTCGGGCACCAAGGTTCGCGAGATGCTGCGCGCCGGACAGGCGCCGCCGCCCGAGTTCACCCGCCCCGAGCTGGCGGCGATTCTCATTCGCGCCATGCGCGAGCAGAACTGAGGCGTCTATGTCTTAATCGCTTCGCGCCGATCCCTCGACTTCGGCAAAAGAACGCCTCTCTCGGGATGAAAGCAAGGAGATTCGGCGTTGCCTGCGAAGTGGCACCGTGGATACGGCGGTAAACAACTGGCAGGCTTGGAATTTCCGCGCTTTACCACCGTCATCCCGAGCGTAGGCCGCTCCGGCCGAGGTCGCGGGATCGGCGCGAAGCGATTAACGTTTTGAGGCCTTTAACGCCCGACCACTCGCTTCCGGACTGCGCTGGCGATTGCGTCATCCATTTCTTCGATGGAAACGCGGCATTTCGCGGGTCCTAGCATGCCGTACAAGTGCTGTAGATCACCTTTCTTTTTTCGCGCCAAAAGAGTCTCAGTCGTCCGTCCCTTGCTGGCAAGCGTCGAACCGTTTTTGGATCGCAACTTCGCCATGTCCTTACCACTCGTAGGAATAGCGTAAAGGATCGCTTCCAGCTATTCGCGGGTGGCGTTCGCGGCGGCGCGGCGCGCGCGGTTCGGGTCGCCCGACCACATCCACGCCTGCTCGGTGCGGCTTACGCCGACCAGCACGCCAAGGAACTGGCTCGGATGGATAAACATCTCGGCCGCTCCCGCCTCATCGCTGCGCCATACGCGGGCCTTGCCGCCGCGCGCCTGGATTCGCTTCGCAATCGCGGCGACGTCGTCGGTTTCGACAAAGAACATGTACAGCGAATCGCCGCGGCGCGCGTGAAACCGGCCCATCGCGCCGTTTGAATCGGTTATCTCGGCGATCTCGATTCGATCCAATCGCGCCGGCGCATCGAACATCGTAAGCGTCCCCTTGTAGCCGAAATCCTTGCTTTCGATCGGCACGAACTTACCCGCGTCGAGCCCGAACAGATGCGCGTAGCGATCCGCCGCCGCGCGGAAGTCGCGCACCACATTGGTGGTCTCGTAAATCCACTTGATCGTGCCGACCGGCGCGCGCTCGTGGCGCGGGCTCAACACCACGCGCATCCCGAAGGTTGAAGTTGGCCCGAAGGTTGAAGTTGAATCGACAAAGAGTTGGCCCGAGGCGCGCTCGAATTTTGCCCCGCGCTTTTCGAGCGCATTTGCCGCCGAATCGAGATCGTCAACCGAAAAGCCGACGCCGAAAAGTCCGCTGGTCCATTTGTCGACGAACTGCCTCACCGGACCGGC
>JASHOJ010000065.1 GCA_030041155.1 Candidatus Binataceae bacterium
GATGATCGCGATCTCGTCGCGCTCCTGCGCGGCGAGGTCGGCGCGGCCGGCCTTGTCGTAGATGGCGAGCGATTCCTCGCGCTGCTTGATCATCTTGCCCATGACGTCGACGATCTCGGCGTCGGACAAGGTGATGCGCTCGGCGCCGCTCGTCTCGCGCTTCAAGATCTCGGCGTTGATCAGGCGCAGGGTCGAGACGCGCCGCGCCGCGCCGGCCTTCATGGCTTGCTTCAGCGCCGTGTTGATATCATCGCGCAGCACGGTTTCACGTCCTTAAGGCAAGACTATAAGGCGCTTGAGCATAGACCATCTCGATGAGCTATCCACCAGTTCCTCCAGCGATCATGCCCGGTGATCCGGTCCGGCGCTATCGTTCCGACAGGACTGCACGAGTAATCAGATCGGCACTGGCTGCGAGAATGGATTTGTGCAGGCCGGCATTGCTGATTTCCGAGACTCGTTTTGCGGGAAGAAAACGGTTCATTTCAGCCAAGAAGGCCTTCTCAGTAGAGGTCTTCGTCAGCTCCTCTTGCCGTTGCTTCGCCTTGGCATCGACGTCCGACGCGCCGTAATCCGCAAACTTATTGGCGACCACGTCTCTCGCTATTTGAGCATTCAGCTTGCCGGTAAGATACCACACATCCCAAACATCGCGGTACTTGAGAGCCTGCCTGGCCGTTAGTGCAACCGCCTTGTCGGCCAGAATTTCGTTGGCACTTTCAACTCTGAGGATAACATCCTCCATTTGGACAAGCCCTGGAACGGCTTTTGCCATATTAGGTCCGCTATCATAGGAGGGCACATTGGCGAATTCGATTTTGATGCGCGATTTCGGCAAGTGTTTTAATGACCCGGTTGGGACGCTGATTTGCCATGCAGCGATCTTGGCTGAAGCGCTTTTGATGGCCATGGGGAACGGCGGCTGCTTGAGCAGGATTTCATTCGGCTTGATATCGAATTCACGATGCAACGTCTTTTTGGTCGTTTCGAGCGCGCTCGCAACAAGCTTTTCGAACTCGACGTTGTCGATATAAGACCCGGCTTTGCCGCAAACAAAGTAAAGGTCTTCGCTGTATCGCTCTCCGCCGTAGCAAAGACGTAGTGCTGCACCGCCTTGAAACACGACATGGCGAAGTACCCCGGCTTCGGACAGCGCGGACAGCAGATGGAGATGAATCGCTTCATTGACGAGGTTTTGCTCCATCTCACCGGGGATACCTCGCCTGATCATGAAGTCCGCGATGGCGCTTTTGATGCTATTGGCGCGGCCGTTCATAATCTCTGCCTTCGGCAATCGCTTCGGCTAAGGTCTTAGAATCGATCAGACCTACATTCCTTCCGACACGGCGGAGGTCGCGCGCTGATCTTTGTACTGTTGCTTCAAGTAAGCCGTCATCCCGCGCGTGCACGTCTGTCCCAAACTCGATGTCACGATCAGTGTGGGTAAATTCAATTGCCCCCCACGGCGTATCAAACCGACCAGAAGACCCGGTCGTCATGCAGCTCAGGACCGTGGGAACCTGAGAGATCACGCCAGCTTCCGATAACTTGGATTCGAGGCTGACATAGCTGATTTCACGAGGGCGTAGGAAGCGGACCAGTCCTGCCCGCACGTCGCTGGGCATCGAACGAGCACGCGGATTCACATATACGCCACGCGCGGCTCTCGTGAGCACGCCTTGATCCGCCAAGCGCTTCATCATGAGTTTGCGGTAGTTTGGAGCAGGATCGTCAAGAAGCGAGGCAAAGGTCGCAGGCGTGAAGGCCCACACGCCCCTTCGATCCGCTTCATCAAGCTTGTTGAGGAGATGGCGCCGCGTCATAAGTCCTATTCCAGTTATCAATATTGATAACTTCAAGTGTATATTCTTGAATTTTACATCGATAGGGTTATCGAAATTGATAACCTGGGCGAGACCTCGGTTTCAATCAAGAATTCGCGCTGGAAATCACGACTAACAAAGCCCCCTCAATCAATCGGACTGTGCCACTTCTGTGCCATGTCTGTGCCATGGCTTTTTGGGGCCTTGGCGCTTTCCTTCAAATTTTAACTGATTGATTTTATTGACAGATTTGGTTGCGGGGGTTGGATTTGAACCAACGACCTTCAGGTTATGAGCCTGACGAGCTACCGGGCTGCTCCACCCCGCGCAAAGGCTTGGATGACCGGGCCTTCATGTAGCAAGCCGGTCCCGTTAAGGGAAGTGCGGCCGGCTCGATATTTCGCCATACTGTCGCGGACTCCTCGCACCGCCGTCATATTGGCCGGCCAACCGCCGAACACGACTTTCAAGCAAGAGCGATAAGGCCGATTCGAGCAGCGCTATGGCCGACAAACCTGCCCTCGAGCCGAACGCCGCGATCGGGCCCGCGCTGTGCGCCGTTGCCGGCCACATTCTGGCCGGAGCGCGCGCGGTGATCACCGATCCGCAGCTGGCGGGCCCGGATGCGGTGCACGATTTCCGCCGCGCCATGAAGCAATGGCGTGCGCTGATGCGGCTATTACGGCCGTTCGTCGCCGA
>JASHOJ010000066.1 GCA_030041155.1 Candidatus Binataceae bacterium
ACTCATGAAGCGCCCGAGCGCAACTTGAAGCGCGCGCTCAAACGAATCGAGCGCACCCGATGGGTTGACGCGGAACCGGCTTTTATCCGAATCGAGGAGAATCTGTAGCCGCATGCCTTCCGGACAGCATCGCAAGGCGCCCGCGCAGCGGCTGTTTCGATGGCCGGGGCTGATCGAGCACTACCGGCGCTTTCTTCTGGTTGCCGACGATACGCCGATCGTGACTTTGAACGAGGGCAACACGCCGCTTATCGACGCGCCTCAGCTCGCGGAGCGGATTGGTCCAAATATAAAGGTTTACTTGAAGTTTGAGGGCGCCAATCCGACCGGATCGTTCAAAGACCGCGGGATGACGCTCGCGATCTCCAAGGCGCTCGGCGAAGGCGCGCGCGCGGTTATCTGCGCCTCGACCGGCAACACCGCCGCGTCGGCCGCTGCCTACGCCGGACGGGCGGGGCTGCGCGCCTTCGTCCTGATTCCCAAGGGAGCGGTCGCGCTCGGCAAGCTTTCGCAATCGGTGATGCATGGCGCGCGGGTGCTGGAGATTATCGGCAACTTCGACATCTGCCTGAAAGTGGTGCGCGATCTCGCCGAGCGCGACCCGGTGCGAATCCGCCTGGTCAACAGCATCAACCCGGATCGGATCGCGGGGCAGAAAACCGCCGCGTTTGAGATCTGCGACGCGCTGGGCGACGCGCCGACGCATCATTTTCTGCCGGTCGGCAACGCCGGAAATATCACCGCTTACTGGGCCGGCTATCGCGAGTATCGATACGCGGAACTGGCGTCGCGGCTGCCGAAGATGATGGGCTATCAGGCGGCGGAATCCGCGCCGATTGTGGTCGGCCATCCGATCGACGATCCGCACACCGTCGCGACCGCGATCAAGATCGGAAATCCCGCGAGCTGGAAGAGCGCTACCGCCGCGCGCGACGAGTCCGGCGGCATCATCGATATGGTGACCGACGCGGAGATTCTGACCGCCTATCGCCTTATCGCGCAGGGCGGCATCTTTGCCGAGCCTGCCTCGGCCGCATCGGTTGCGGGGCTGCTCAAGTTCGGCGCAACCGGCGGTATCAAGCCGGGATCGATCTGCGTATGCACTCTTACCGGCCACGGCCTCAAGGATCCGGACACGGCGCTCAAGAACCTGAGCAACACCGAAGTGGTTGAACCGGACTTGAAGAAGGTGCTGAAGATTATCGAGGAAGGTTGACTTTTCGCGGCCGGCTTCGGACCCTCAATTTGAGATGAAGTACGTCATAATTCACGGCGACGGAATGGCGGATTGGCCATGCGACGAGCTGGGCGGGAAAACCCCGCTCGAGGCCGCGCACAAGCCGAACATGGATCTGCTCGCGACTCGCGGCACGCTCGGGATGGTGGCGACGATTCCCACCGGGATGCCCTCGGGAAGTGATGTCGGCACCATGTCGATGCTGGGGTATGACCCGCGCCGCTATCATACCGGGCGCGCGCCAATCGAGGCGGCGAGCCGGGGAATCACGATGGGCGCGGACGACATCGTGTTTCGGATGAACCTGGTTTCGATTACGGCGGGTGCGGGCGGATCGCGGATAATGAATGACTTCACCGCGGGGCATATTTCGTCCGGCGAAGCGGCGCGGATTATCCAGGATCTGCGTCCCGAACTCGAAAGCGGCGGAATCGAACTGTATAACGGCGTCAGCTACCGCCATCTGATGGTCTGGCGCGGCGGTGTACGCGAGATGGTACTTACCCCGCCGCACGATATCTCGGGCAGGGATATCGCGCCGCATCTTCCGTCCGGCAACGGATCCGATCGGCTGCGCGATTTGATGGCGCGCGCGGAAGAGATCCTAGCAAAACATCCGGTCAACTTTACTCGCCGATCCGATTCCAAGCCGGAGGCCAGCTCGATCTGGTTCTGGGGCCAGGGAACAAGGCCGGCGGTGCCGACGCTGAAAGATCGATTCGGCGCCGAAGGAGCGGTGATCTCAGCGGTGGACCTTGTGAACGGAATCGGACGGCTCGCGGGGCTTAAGCCGATCACGGTGCCGGGCGCGACCGGATTTCTCGATACCGATTACGGCGCCAAGGGCCGCTACGGGCTCCAGGCGCTCGAAGACAGCGATTTTTTGCTGCTGCACATAGAAGCGCCCGACGAAGCGGGCCATATGGGTCGCGCTGACCTCAAGAAGCAAGCGATCGAAAGAATAGATGAGATGATAGTCGGCCCGATGGTTGCGGGGCTCGCAAAAAGAGGCGCCTTTACGATTCTGCTGCAGCCCGATCATGCCACCCCCTCGAAGATCAAGACCCACTCACCGGAGCCGGTGCCGTTCGCGCTGATGACCTCGCGCGAATATGCGGAGCGCGCGAACGCGCCCGCGCGCCGCTACACCGAGCACGATGGAGCCGCAACCGGGGTTGCGGTTGACGACGGTTATCGGCTGATCGAATCGCTGTTCGGCAAGGGCAGTGTTATCGGATGAATAGAGCAGGGGAGAAGTAGAAGTAATGGAGCGCAACCTGGCTCTGGAAGTGGTGCGCGGGACGGAGGCGGCGGCGCTTGCCTCGGCCCGGTTTATCGGCAAAGGCGACGAGCGAATGGCCGATCGAGCGGCGCAGGATGCGATGCGCAAGACGCTCAACTCGGTCGCGATGGACGGCAAAATCGTTATCGGCGAAGGCAATGCCGACGAGGCTGAATTCCTGTACGAAAGCGAGATCGTCGGCAATGGCGCCGGCCCCGAAGTCGATGTCGCCCTGGACGCGCTTGAAGGATCGCTTATCTGCGCAACCGGTGGACCAAATGCGCTGTCGTGCGTCGCGCTTTCCGAGCGCGGGAAAATTCTTCGTTGTCCCGATACCTACATGAACAAAATTGCGGTCGGACCGATCGGGCGCGACGTGGTCGACCTCGATCGCTCGCCGAGCGACAACCTGAAGGCGCTGGCGGAAGCAAAACAGGTCTACGTCGAGGACCTGCGGATCGCGATCCTCGATCGTCCGCGGCACGAAAAGTTGATCGCTGAAGTGCGCCGCGCCGGCGCCGGAATCAAGCTCCTGTCGGCGGGCGATCTCTCGGCCGCGGTCGCGACCACCCGTCCCGAGAGCGAAATCGACATGCTGATCGGAATCGGCGGGGCTCATCAGGGGGTTCTCGCCGCGGCGGCGATCCGCTCGGTCGGCGGCCAGATGCAATGCCGGTTCATGCCGCGCAATTCGCAGGAGTCCGAGGCGTGCCTCGCGATGGGAATCATGGATCTGACCCGGCGCTATACGCTCCAGGAGCTTGCCGGCGACAATGTAATGTTTGCGGCCACCGGCGTTACCACCGGCGACTACTTGAGAGGAGTACGATTTTTCTCGGGTGGCGCGATGACCAACAGCGTGGTGATGCGATCGAAGACCCGCACCACACGATTTATCGAAGCGATTCATCACTTCGATTTCAAACCGGAATATTAGCGAATCAGGGCTCGTCCGAGACCGCAAAAGTAATGTCTGAAACGGCGTAGACTGATCGTTTTTGAGATTGGTTCGCCAGGGCGTTGCTTTGCGTGTCGGTTCTGGTAATGCTGACCGGCAGTCAGCGGCGGAGCTGGCTCATCACGTTGTGGATGGGGAGGGACTTGCCGTGGAATTTAATTGGATAAAGCGGAGCCTGGTAATTGGCGCGCTCGGCGCGCTGGCGTTTGCGCTCGGGTCGTGCAGCGCAGCCGCAACCGCGCATCAGAACGATGCGAAAATCGGCTGCCATTTCGATGCGGTAAAGGTCTGCCAGAATGCCCTGATGAAGCCGGTGGCGAGCTCCTCAGGGATCACCACCAGCAACCAGAGTTACATCTCGCAGAACAGTCCTATCACTACCTGGCTGCAGGCGCCGGTTCACGCGCCCGGCGGATCAGAAATCGATGTGCAGTGCGAGGTGAACTATTCCCAGAGGAAGGTCATCTATGCCAATGCCGTGCCGAGCGGCACCGTGTCGGATCCCGACCGCCAGTGGCTTCAGAATCATGGCTTGTGCACCGGAGTTGCCGGCAATCAGGCAATGCCGAATGTCGGCGCGACCGACTAGCACGTGCTGCTAGTCTCTCGGTGAGCGTGCGCGCGCCGCGCGCGGTACATCCATAAACTGAATTGGCATGAACTGCCTTCGGAACTGTCCCAGCGACTGTCCTTGGGGACTGCAGTCGATAGAGAGCCAATAGACAAAAAAGGGGGGGAAGGAATGAACTACGCGGCGGACGTGGAGATCCGCGCGCGCCGGCGCGCGGGTCGAATCAATCCGGCAATGATAGTTTTGCTTCTGGCCGTGATTGCGATCGGATGCGGAGGGAGCGGCGGATCTGGATCCTCGTCGGGGATTGTGCATTTCGTTCCGAACTCCCATGCCTTCTGGAGCAAGAAGTCCAACTGGACGACCAGTTATGGACCCGCATATGCGGATGTTCTGCTTCAGAGCAGCAACTTCGTTCCATGCCGAGGAGGTCCGTTCTCGCTCTGCTACTACTCGGGACCAAGTTCCGGCAATGAGGATCTATCGTGCACGCTTACCAAGGACGGCAAGTACGCCAATTGCCTGTGTTACGAAATTCCGTACGGCGTTTATTTTGTCGATATCAATTCAATCCTGAATCACTCGGTCTACAAGCAGACCATCGCTCAATGCGGAGCCGACGGAAGCCTATGCCAGACTCTCAACTCCGCGCCGGTTTGCCAGAACGTCAACCAGGGAAACTTGATTCCCGGCACCGGGCTGTACTCGACGTTTAGCTTCGATTGCGTTCCGACCGATGGCATCGGGCAGACCAATTGTTCCCAGCAGCCGTATGCCGGATGTATGACGGCGCCGTGCTTCAAGACCGACCAGCCGCTTATCGATAGCTGCTCCTGCCCGGTCTTCAACGGTCCATATCAGGTGGGGCAAAACGAGGAAGCGTGTACGCTGGGCGATAATCTGGTCTGGTCGGCGGCATACACACCCTCCGCGGCTCCCTCGAGCAGCAGCGATTCGCTGGAATCCGCTTCATCGGCATCGGCGGCGGCCCCTGTATCTCAACCGGCCGCCGTTCCAAGCCCGCCCGCGTGCCTGCCCGATGCTCCGGGATCGTATGGCTGTCCACTGTTCACGGAGGGACAGACACTGCCGCCCGACAGCGGCGTAGATTGCACGAAGGTCTGTGCCGAGTACAACACGTGCCTGCAGACCGGAGGCATTCAGGCCGGCTATACCTGTGACGCGACGCTGTGCACCGATCAGTGTAATGATCGCGACCTGGTTCAGACCGCGTGCCAGAACCTGGCCGGCTGCGACATCTCGGAAATAGTCAAAGCCGAGACTGCCGCAAGCTGCAGTTGCTGCGCCAGCCAACTCTGCAATTGCCAGCCCACGGCGACGACCAACGCGGAGATTTCGCTCTTGAACACGCAGCAGCACGACCGCGGGATAACGCCGCAGTGCGATGTGAACGGCACGCTGTGCGGGACTCAGTGATCGAGCGATCGTGGGCGCCGATTTTCCTCTTCCGCGATTTGTTGCCGAGAAGGATTTTCGCAAGCGCGGTGAAGTTGCGTCGGCGAACAGGTGGCAATCGGCGCATCCGCTGCTATACATGAACTGCGCAACGGCGCATCGGAGTGACCCCTGCGATGGAATTTGCCACCGTTATTTTCGATCGCGGCTCGATCTCAACCCTGACCGTCAACCGGCCAGCCGCCCTCAATGCGCTTAATCGAGAGGTTCTCGAGGACATCACGCGCGTAATCCGCGAAGTGCGCCACGATAGCGCCGTGCGGGTTCTGATAATCACCGGCGCGGGCGATCGGGCCTTCGTGGCGGGAGCGGATATCGCCGCGATGGCGAAAATGTCGGCGGCCGATGGCCTGGAATTCTCCCGACTGGGTCATCGCACGCTCGCCGCTTTGGAGGAACTGCCGATACCGGTAATCGCCGCCGTTAATGGTTTCGCGCTTGGCGGCGGAATCGAGCTGGCGCTCGCGTGCGACCTGATAATCGCCAGCGAAAAGGCTCGCTTCGGGCAGCCGGAGATAAATCTCGGCCTGATTCCCGGGTTCGGCGGCACCCAGCGGCTGCCGCATCGGATCGGACATGCGAAGGCGCGCGAGCTGATCATGACCGGCGAGATGATCGATGCGGCGGCGGCGCTATCGCTCGGCATGGTGTGCCAGGTGGTCGCTCCCGACGGGCTGATGCCAGCGGCGCGTGCGCTGGCGGAAAAGCTGGCCGCGAAATCCGGTTTCGCGTTGCGTCAGGCGAAATCCGCTCTGCGCGCCGCCGCGGTGATGGATGAGGACGCGGGCCTGCGCTACGAGCAGGAGGCGTTCGGCGTGGTCTTCGGGAGCGAGGATCGAGTGGAAGGCACCTCGGCTTTTGTCGCCAAGCGCGCGCCGGTGTGGCGCAGCAAGTAGCGCCGCAATCGCCAATTCGATCGCCGCGCCGCTAACGCGAACTATCGTTCTGAACGAGCGTTCCGAGACGAGCGGGGCCTTCTATCGACCGTATCGCCCGTCTACGCTAAAAGTTAAATTGATGGACTTGGAACTCAGCGCCGTGCAGCGCGGCGCGCGCGACACAGCGCGCCGCTTCGCGCGCGAGAAGCTAGAGGCGATCGGCGTCGAATGCGATCGCAGCCATGAATTCCCCGCCGTCGCGATAAAGGAACTCGGAAAGCTGGGCTTCCTTGGCACGTTTCTGCCCGAGAAATTCGGCGGCGCGGGGCTAGACCAGGTCGCCTATGCGCTGGTTGTAGAAGAGCTTGCCGTCGCATGCGCTTCGACCGCCGTGATCGTGTCGGCGCACTGCTCACTCGCGTCGTGGCCGATTCTCGGGCTCGGCAGCGACGCGATGAAGGCGCGGTTTCTGCCAAAGATGGCGGCCGGAGAATGGCTCGGATGCTTCGCGCTGACAGAACCGCAGGCCGGCTCCGATGCGGCGGGCCAGAAGACCCGCGCGGTGCGCGACGGCGATAGCTACGTTATCAACGGAACCAAGAATTTCATCACCAACGGACCGCAGGCTGGCGCGGCGATCGTGTTTGCCATGACGGCGCCCGAACAGGGGCATCATGGGATAAGCGCGTTTGCGGTCGAAACCCAATCGCCGGGATGGTCAGTGGTGCGGGTCGAGGACAAGATGGGAATTCACGGCGCGCACTCGGCGCAGCTCAGCTTCAGCGACATGCGGGTGCCGCGCGAAAATCTTATCGGGGCCGAAGGCGAGGGCTTCAAAGTCGCGATGAAGACGCTCGACGGCGGCAGAATCGGAATTGCGGCGCAGGCGGTCGGAATCGCGCGGGCGTCGCTGGAGGCGTCGCTCAAATATTCGCAGGAACGGCAAACGTTCGGACATCCACTGGCGCGGCATCAGGCGATTCAGTTCAAGCTCGCGGACATGGCGGTGAACGTCGATGCAGCGCGGTGGCTTACGCTTAATGCCGCGGCGCTAAAAGATGCTGGACGCCCGTGCACCAGGGAATCCGCGATGGCGAAGCTGTTTGCCGCCGAAACCGCCATGAAAGCCGCGACCGAAGCGGTCCAGATTCACGGCGGCTACGGCTATACGCGCGAGTTCAAAGTCGAGCGCTATTTCCGCGACGCCAAAATCACCGAAATATACGAAGGCACTTCCGAAATCCAGCGCCTGGTCATCTCCGGGCAGGTGTTGGGGCATTGATAGTCATGAGGGCGCGATGAGCTCGAAAAAGGCGTGGCTCGAAACCACCTACAAGCAGGCAAGCGAGCGGCCCGCGCGATTCTCCACCGTGTCCGACATGGAGATCGATCCGCTTTACACCCCCGAGGACGCACCGGGATCGTACGGCGAGGCGCTGGCGAACCCAGGTGAGTATCCATACACGCGCGGCGTGTACGGATCGATGTACCGCGGACGGCTGTGGACGATGCGCCAGTTCGCCGGCTTCGGCCTGGCGGAGGACACCAACGCGCGCTTCCATTATCTGCTCAAGCAGGGGCAGGACGGGCTTTCGACCGCGTTCGATATGCCGACCCTGATGGGCTACGACGCGGATCACGAACGCGCGCTTGGCGAGGTCGGGCGCGAAGGCGTGTCGGTCACTTCGATCCACGACATGATGCGCCTGTTCGACAAGATTCCGCTCGACAAGGTCACCACCTCAATGACGGTGAACTGCTCGGCATCGATTCTGCTCGCGATGTACCTGGTAGTCGCCGAGCGCAATGGCGTGCCGTGGGATCGGGTCGGCGGGACGATCCAGAACGACATGCTGAAGGAATATATCGCCCAGAAGGAATGGATCTGCCCGCCGAGCCCGGCGCTCAGAATAGTGACCGATATGATCGAATTCTGCGCGAAGAAGGTTCCGCGCTGGCATGCGGTTTCGATCAGCGGCTATCACATTCGCGAAGCGGGCTCGACCGCGGTGCAGGAGCTGGCATTCACGATCGCAGACGGGCTTTGCTACGTGGAAGAGGCGGTCAAGCGCGGGCTCGACGTGGACGCGTTCGCGCAGCGCCTGTCGTTCTTCTGGAATCTCCACAACGACTTCCTTGAAGAGGTTGCCAAGCTGCGCGCCGGGCGCCGGATGTGGGCGCGGCTGATGAAGGAACGCTTTGGCGCGAAAAGCCCGCGCTCGATGATGCTGCGAACTCATGCGCAGACGGCTGGCGCGTCGCTCACCGCGCAGCAGCCGATCAACAATGTGGTCCGGGTCGCAATCCAAGCGCTGGCCGGAGTGCTTGGCGGCGTGCAGTCGCTGCACACCAATTCGATGGACGAGACGCTGGCGCTCCCGACCGAACAGGCGGTGACCGTCGCGCTTCGCACACAGCAGATAATCGCGGAGGAAACCGGCGTCACCAATACTATCGATCCGCTCGGCGGCAGCTATGCGATCGAGGCGCTGACCGATCGAATCGAAGCCGAGGCGATGGAGTATGTCCGCAAGATCGATGAGATGGGCGGAATGCTGAAGGCGGTGGAGACCGGCTATCCTCAGCGTGAAATCGCGGAGGCGGCCTTCCATTACCAGCGCCAGCTCGAAAAGGGCGAAAAAACAATCGTCGGAGTCAATCGCTACTCGGTTCCAGAGGAAATTCCGATCGACACGCTTAAGATCGATCCCGCAATCGAAGAGCGGCAGGTGCATCGCGTGCGCAAGATGAAGCGCGATCGCGAATCCGCGTCGCTGAAGGAGGCGCTCGCGCGGGTCTCCGCCGCGTGCCGTTCCGGAGAGAATCTGATGGAGCCGATCTGCGAGGCGGTGCGGTGCGAGGCTACGGTCGGCGAAATATGCGACATCTTCCGCGCCGAGTTTGGAGTCTATACCGATCCGGGCTGGATATAACCGATGGACGAAAAAAGACTTAGAATTCTGGTCGCCAAACCCGGCCTTGACGGCCACGATCGCGGAGCCAAAATTATCGCGCGTGCGCTGCGCGACGGCGGCTTCGAGGTGATCTACACCGGGCTTCATCAAACTCCCGAAATGATCGCCGAAGCCGCGGTGCAGGAAGACGTCGACGCGATCGGCCTATCGGTGCTGTCCGGCGCGCACATGACGCTGTTTCCAGAAGTGATTCGCCTGCTCAAGGAGCGTGGCGCCGACGATATCGCGGTGTTCGGTGGCGGAATCATTCCCGATGAGGACGCGGCGAAGCTCAAACGCGCCGGCGTGCGCGAGATCTTCACCCCCGGCGCTTCGACCGAGGATATCGTGAAGTGGGTGGGCGAGAATGTAAGCCCTCGCGAGTAGGCGGCGCGGCGTGAATTTCGACCTCACAGAGGAGCAGCAGCGGATTCGGCAGACTCTTTCCGCGTTTGCGGAGCGCGAGATCAAACCGCTTTCCGGCAAGTGGGATAAGGAGGAAACTTTTCCGCGCGCGGTAATCGAAAAGCTCGGTCAACTCGGATTCCTGGGAGTTGCCTTTCCTGAAAAATGGGGTGGTGGCGGCGCCGACACCTTGTCGCAGGTGCTCGTCGTCGAAGGGCTGTCGCGTTATGACGCCTCGATCGGGCTTACCTGCGCGGCGCACATGTCGCTATCAACCGGGCACATCGCGGCGTTCGCGAGCGACGAGCTTCGCGACAAGTACGTGCCGCCGATGCTCTCCGCGCGTCACCTCGGCGCGTGGTGCCTCACCGAGCCAAGCTCGGGCTCGGACGCGGTAGCGATGAAAACCCGTGCGGTGCGGGCCGGCGACAACTACCAGCTTTCAGGATCGAAGATGTTCATCACCAACGGCAACGTGGGCGACGTTTACGTGGTGATGGCGGTAACCGACGCGGCCGAGGGGCGCGACGGTGTGTCGGCATTCATCGTCGAGCGCGGGACGCCGGGGCTATCGAGCGGCCGGAAAATCGAGAAGCTCGGATTGCGCGCTTCCGATACCGCGGAAGTAATCTTCGACAATGTCAGCGTTCCGGCGCGAAACGTAATTGGGGAAATCGGTGCCGGTTACCGGCAGACGCTCAAGGTTCTGGAGGGCGGCCGAATCGGAATAGCCGGCTTCGCCAATGGAATCGCGCGCGGAGCGTTCGAAGAGGCGCGCGCCTACGCGCTCGATCGCCGCCAGTTCGGGAATAGGATTGCGGATTTTCAGGCGATCCAATGGATGTTCGCCGATATGGCGACACGAATCGAAGCCGCGTGGATGCTGATCTATCGCGCGGCCGCGCTGAAGGATGCTGGCAAGCCGTTTGGTCGCGAAGCCGCGATGGCGAAGCTGTTCGCCTCGGAAACCGCGATGTGGGCGACTATCAAGGCGGTTCAGATTCACGGCGGCTATGGTTACGTAACCGACTTTCCAGTCGAGCGCTACATGCGCGACGCGAAGCTGTCAGAAATAGGCGAGGGCACCAGCGAGGTGCAGCGGATGATTATCGCGAAATCACTGCTGCGCGAGGGCTATCTGCCAGCCTGAAACGGTGGCGCGTCAATCTTCGACCAGCGCCGCGCGGATCTTTTCGACATCGTTCCTGTCGAGCCCGATCACCTCGCGCATAAACCCGTCGATTCCGCCGTTTTCCTCAATCATCTCGAATATCGGATGAAGTTGCTCGGCGGCGAGCGGCGCGTCTGGAAACGACGCGTTGCTGATCAGGAAATCTTCGATAATTGACCGCGGCTCCACGCCGACGGTTGCGAGGATCATCGCCGCGCCTACGCCGGTTCGATCGCGCCCGGCGGAGCAATGAAACAGCAGCGGATAGACCGATCCTTCGGCAAGCACCTTGAAGAACCGCCGCCACCGATCCCGAAAGCGCACCACCAGCTCCAGATGCTCGCGCCCCGGCTCGGCTCTCATCCGCTCGTAACCGCGATCGGTGAACCATTCATCGCCCATGGGAATGTGTTCCCATCGCACGGTGGACAGGATTTTCTCCGCTGGACGTCCGAGATGCCGGACCTCAGGATTGCTTTGCAACGTGACCAGCGTCTTGAGTTCTATCCGGTAGAGATGATTGTCGTGGGGAAGCTCGGCGAGGTGGGCCGATCGGTAAATGTGGCCGGTGCGCATCCTACGCCCGTCGCGGGTGTGATGCCCGCCCAGGTCGCGAAAATTCTGGCCGGCAAATTTCCGCAGCAGGTCGAAATCGATAACGATGCGCTCGCCTGAGCGCGGTTTATTGAGAGTATCGGACAATCGGTTTATTCCCGGCTTATTCCTGTGTCGGCAAAATGGCCGTGGGGCCGACAACGATTATACGTACCGCCGCGGACGCATCAAAGCGGCCGACTACCTTGCTTCGTGTACCGCAATCCATTACTAGACTGTAGTATAGCATGATGGAAACGGCGGTCGAAAGGCATAGTTCATCTCTTCGCCCGCGGTCGCGTCGCGACCGGAAGAAGGAACGCACTCGCGTTGAGATCTATCAGGCCGCGATTACGCTTTTTATAAGGCGAGGTTTCGACGCGGTTACGATCGAAGATATTTGCGCAGCGGCCGATGTCGCGCGCGCGACCTTTTTTCTGCACTTCCCTGCCAAGGAGGCGATTCTCGCGGAACACGGACGCCGCGCCAACGAGCGAATTCGCGCGATGCTTGCCGAGCATCGCGGCAGCGCTGCGAGCGCCTTGCGCGGCGCCTTCCGCATCCTTGCCGAAGGTGCGGCAAGGAACCCGGATATCGTCAGGCTGCTGGTGCGAGAGATCCTCGCGCGGCCGCCGCTGATGACCCGCAACGACGAGCATGCAGGCGACCTGGTGGTGCTGCTAGCGTCGGTGATTCGTCGCGGGCAAACGGGTGGCGAGTTTCGCCGCCGAATCGAACCGCGGGTCGCGGCCCTGTCCGCGTGCGCAGCCTTCTTTGGTTTCATCTACGCCTGGGTGCAGCGCGGCTCAGGCTTCGATATCGAAGCGGCGGTTTCCCAGGCGATGGATGTAATCCTGCACGGGCTCAGTCGTTCCAAACCAAGGCGCTTGAGCGCGTAGCGCCGGCGAACGAACTGCACGCGAGAGAGCCGCGGAGAAGAACAAAGGGAGATCTGCAAAAGGAGAACCTGCAAAACCGATGGCGAACGATCATGCAATTGTGGTTGGCGGCAGCATGGCGGGCATGTGCACAGCGCGCGTCCTCAGCGAGTTTTATCGCAAAGTTACGGTCGTCGACCGAGATGCGTATCCGGCCGGCGCCCATGAGCGTCCCGGAGTTCCGCAGAGCCGTCACGTCCACGCGCTTCTGATGCGCGGACGGCAGGAACTGGAGACTCTGTTCCCCGGCTTCGAGCGATCGATGCTCGCAAGCGGCGCACTGGATTTGAATTTCGGGCTCGATTTCGCCGTGTTGAGGCGAGCCGGATGGAGCAAGCGCCAACGCGGCGCGATATCAACCCTGTTTGCAAGCCGCGTGCTGATGGAAGAAACCGTGCGTTCGCTGCTCCGCAGGACTGTGAATATAGAGCTGATTGAGCGCGCCGACGTAATCGGCATAAAGACCGAGCGCCGCGCCATCCTGCGCGCAACCGGCATCAAATGCGTGCCGCGCGACGGACGCGGTGATTTCGAGCTGACGGGAGACTTGATTATCGACGCGAGCGGCCGCTCGACGAAATTTCCCGGATGGATTCGCGATCTCGGTCTCGCCTTGCCCGAAGAAATAGTAGTCGATTCGCACACTGGATATGCCTCGCGCTGGTATACGGCGCTGGCGCCCGGCACTCGTCCAGCCGAGTGGTGGTGGAAGGGAGTATGGCTCGAACCCAGGGGCGATGAGGTGGCCGAGGCGGGCGTTCTGTTTCCGGTTGAGGGCAATCGCTTTCTTGTCACGCTCGCGGGATGGGGCGGCAAGTATCCGCCGAGTGATGAAGACGGATTCACCGCGCAACTGCAAAAGCTCCGGAGCCCGATTATCGCCCAGGAAGTCGCGCTCGCCGAACCGCTTTCGAACGTCTATTCGTATCGTCAGATGGCGAACCGATGGCGCCGCTATGATCGATGGCAATCGCGGCTTGAAGGATTCCTCGCGCTCGGCGATTCCACCTGCGCTTTCAACCCGGTTTACGGGCAGGGGATGACGTCGGCCGCTTTGGAAGCGCTTATCCTCCGCGATTGCCTGAAGGAATTCGGTTCGCCGGATGATGGATTTGCACCGAAATTCTTTAATCGGATCGCAAAGTTTCAGGCCGAGCCGTGGGCGATGGCAACCGGTGCGGATTTCAACTTTTCCGGAACCGAGGGCCGCCGCCCGCCGGCGCCCGCGCGCGCTCTCAACCGGGTGATCGGCAAGATGATCGAAGTTGGCGCCGAGGACCAGGTGATTGCCGATCGGCTCTCAGAAGTCGTGAACATGCTGCGCCCGCCCGGGTCGCTGTTCGAGGCGCGGATGCTCGCGCGGATAGCGAGGGCTTGGGGCCGGAGGATGGTGCGAGGGCGGCAGGCGCCCGCCGAGGTTTCCTCGATGCCGCCGCTATTGCCGGCGCAGCGGATGGCAGCGTGAGCCTCAGGTGCGCCGCGGCAGATTCAGCACCAGCATCCGAGGATCGGTCATCGCTTCCATCGCGTGGCGCACGCCCTCGCGTCCGATGCCGGATCCCTTCACGCCGCCGAACGGGTAAGTGTCGACACGGAACACGCCGGTGTCACCGATGATCACCGCGCCAGCTTCGATCTCGCGAAAGGCGGTAAAGGCACGAGCCAGATCGCCGGTGAAGACGCCGGCCTGTAGTCCGTATGGCGAATCGTTGGTGAGCGCGATTCCCTCCTCGAATGTGTCGATCTTCTCGACGGTTGCGACCGGCCCGAAAATTTCCTCGCACCACACGCGGAGGCGATGCTGCTTGCGATCCTTCAACTCGACTATTGTAGGCCACACAACCGAGCCCTCGCGCTTGTTTCCGAGAACAATTCGCGCGCCTTCGCTCTGCGCCTCATCGATCCATTCCATCACGCGATCGGCCGCCGCGGGAGTAATTAGCGGGCCGACCAGCGTGCGATCGTCCATCGGATCGCCAACCCCAAGCTTGCGAGTTTCATCGGTGAAGCGCGAAAGGAAATCGTCGTATACGTCGCGATGCGCGAAGATTCGCTGCACCGAGAGGCATACCTGGCCGGCATGAACAAAAGCGCCGCGCGCCGCTCGCGCGGCGGCATGCGCGATGTCCGCGGTCTCATCAACGATCAATCCGCCATTGCCGCCAAGTTCGAGTGCGACCCGCTGATGCCGGGTCTTTGCCTTAAGCTGCCATCCGACATTCGCGCTCCCGGTGAACGAGAGCATCGCGATCCGATCGTCGGTCGCAAGGCGCTCGGCGATCGGAGGATCGGCCGAGATTACGTTGAACGCGCCGGCGGGCAATCCCGATTGCGCGGCGATTTCGGCGAGCATCAGCGCGGGCCCGGGACACATCGGAGGCGGCTTGACGATAATCGCGTTACCGGTGGCCAGCGCCGGAGCGACCTTGTGCGTTACTAGATTGAGCGGAAAATTAAACGGCGCGATCGCTCCGATAACTCCGAGTGGAAAGCGCTCGACGATCCCGACCGCGCCTGGATGCAGCGGATCGAGGTCGAGCGGCTCGAAACTGCCGCCAAAGCGCTTGGCTTCCTCGGCGGCGAGCGCCAAAACCCCGATTGTCCGGCTGACTTCGGCGCGCGAGTAGTCGATCGGCTTGCCGGTCCCAAGCGTGATTGCCTGTTCGAATTCGGCGCGCCGCTCGGCAACGCCGCGGCTGGTCGCGAGCAGGATGGCGGCGCGATCTGCGCGACTCAGCTTGCGCGTGGCGGCGAATGCGCGCCTTGCGCTGTCGAGCGTGGCCTCCATTTCGGCGCCGCTCGCACGCGCAACCGTGCCGATCGGTTCGCCGGTGTATGGATAAAGGATCTCATAGTGATCGGATGAGTCGACGATTCTCCCGTCGATAAAATGGCCGAATGCCGATTTCGATTTCATGGCGTGCCCTCCAGAAAATCGCGCGGACAAATCGGGGCGTGTGCGAGCGCCCGATTATCTATATTATTTCGCGTCGGCCGATGCGCCGAAAGCGCGTTGCGTACCGCTCAGGGGCGGATTTCAGATTGCGAGGCGGCCAAATAGCTCCGATATTCAGCCGACCGTGCGATGAGTTCGTTGTGACTTCCCGTTGCGCAAAGCCGTCCGGCGCCAATCAGAAGTACGCGGTCGCATGCCATGAGAGTGTTTATCCCGTGCGCCGCTATCACGACTATGCGAGTGCGGGCCAGTTCGCGCAGGGTCGTTACAAGCGCGTGCTCGCCGTCCGCGTCCAGCGGCGCGGCCGGTTCGTCGAGGATGAGCAGGTCGGGGCGATGCAGCAGTGCGCGCGCGATCGCGACGCGCTGTTTCTGCCCGATCGACAGGCGAGTGCCGCGACGCCCGAGGACTGTCTCGTATTGGCCGGGAAGATGCGCGATGAATTCCGCCGCGCCCGCCATGGAAGCGGCTTCCTGAACCTCGCGATCGGTGGCTCCAGGCCGCGAGTAGCGGATATTGGCGGCAATCGATTCGGCGAATAGCGCTTCCTGCTGAAAAACGAATCCCACCCGCGCGCGAATCGCGGCGGGAGCCAGATCCAGAATACTTTGCCCGTCAAGCAAAATCGCGCCCTCCTGAGTTTCGATGAAGCGCGGGATCGCCAGCATCAGGGCGGTTTTGCCAACTCCGCTCGGACCGGCTAGTGCGATCATCTCCCCGCGATGGAGTTCGAACGACACGCCGCTTACGACCGGAGCATTCGCCAAATAGCCCACCGCGACGTCGCGGAACTTGAGTTGAGTTATCGGCGCAAGCTTCTGTTGAACGACTCGCGGCTCAGCCTCGATAGGAGCGTCCAGCACGCTATGGATGCGCCGGAGTCCCGCGATCGGCGCCTGCAGCGACGCCCAGGTGCCGCCGATCGTCGCGGCCGGCTGCGCAAGCATCGAGGTGTAGCTCAGCAATAGAACGACGTCGCCCAGAGTCAGCCGCCCCTCGATAGTTTGCTTCATCAGCCAATAGAGCAGGCCGACAACGATGGCTCCCGCGGCCGGAGCGATGACCAGCACCATCGCAAGCACGATACCGAGCATCTTGAGAGTGGCCAGGAATGAGGCCCAGCTCGCGGCATCGACGGTGCGCGCTTCGCGCTCCTCGGTGCCGAACGCCTTGATAAGCTGCACCTGCGCGATTCTCTCTTCGAAGGCCGCCATCACGTCGCTGCCGCGCTCACGCATGTCCTGGCTCTGCGTGCGCAGGAAGCGACCGAACAGCGTCTCGCCAATTCCAGTAACCGGCAGCATCAATGCCGCCGCGATCGGAATCATCGGCACGTCCGAGAATTGCGCCGAGAGGATCACGAGCGCGAGCACGAACATCACCAGCGACATCGAGGGTGCGAGCACGCCGGTGTACAGCACCGCACCAACCGCGGCGCTGTCGTGCATCACCCGGAACACCGCGTCGCCAAGCTTTTGATCGGAATAGATTTTGAGCGGCGAGCGCAGAAAGCGGTTGTAGATCGCGGTGCGCACACCCTGGTTGATGCGCTGCGTCAAATCCAACGTGACCCGCGCTTCGTAGTAGCCAAAAAATCCGTTCCACAGGCTCCATCCGTCGTTGGCGGCATTCTGGGTGAAGCCGGCCTGATCGAGGCCGCCGCTGTCAACGCCAGTGGTCACCTGGTCGACCTTGTCGCCGACCATCCCGACAAGAATCAGCGCGAGCGCGAGGAACGTCACCAGGATTCCGAGCAGAACCATCCGATCGCCGCCGCCCAGCGGACGCAGAATTCGCGCGGGCAGGCCGGTCAGGGGCTGTTGGTCTATCACGTTGTCGATGACGATTTTGATCGGCCATGGAGTGATCAGAAAAAACGTCAGCGAAGTGAACGCGAGCAGGCACTTCAGGTAGACGAGCTGCCGATGCTCCCAAATAAATGGCCAGCTTTTGACCAATAGGCGCCAGGCCTTCGCCGGTCCGAGCGCCACTCGCTCATCGGCATAAAGACGGCTCTGGCGGGGGTCGCCGATTGCGGCGTTTTTGGCGCCAATCTTTCCAATTGGCGCGCTAGCCATGACTTGCCTCGGCGGCGATTCGCCGCGTGCCGGAATCGTCTTCGGTGACGCGTCCCGCGACGATTTGATAGGTGCGATCGGCGCGTGCCGCGGTCGTGAGGCGATGGGTTGCGATTATCACGCTGCGATGAGCCGGGCGCTCGGCGATCCAATAGCGGATCCCGCGCATCACGATTTCTTCCGCGGCGCTGTCGAGCGCGGAAGTCGGCTCGTCGAGGATCAGAATCGGCGCATCGCGCACGAGCGCGCGTGCAATCCCGATGCGCTGCGCCTGGCCGGTGGAGAGCTTGGCCCCCTTTTCGCCGAGCATCGTGTCCAATCCGGCGGGAAGTGCGGCAACGAAGTCTCCGAGCGCCACTCGTTCGAGCGCGGTAAGGATTTCGGCGTCGGTTGCGCCGATACGTCCATAGGCGACATTGTCGCGCAAGGTCGCGGTGAGCAGCGGATTTTCCTGCAGCGCGGCCGCGAGTGTGCGCCGCCACGATGCTAATTCGAGTTCTTCTATCGGCGTGCCGTCGATCGTGATCCAACCCTCGGTCGGATCGAAGAAACGTAACAGCAGCGCGATGATGGTGCTTTTGCCCGAACCACTTGCACCCGCAAGCGCGGTTATCGATCCCGCCTCGGCACTGATCGAGACGTCGGTCAGAACCGGAGAGCGCGGATCGTAGCCGAAGCTTACGTGCTCGAACTTGAGTACTCGAGGCGCCGACGGCGCAGGCTTATCGCCGGAGCGAATTCTCTCATCTTGCGGCATGGCGATCATTTCGAGCACCCGCGCCATCGCGACCGCCACATCCTGCAAACTTCCCCACTGGTTTGCGAGTCTGCGCGATCGAACCGACATGTGCGCGAACGTCGCCAGTGAACCCTGAAAAAATCCGAGTGAAGCCGCGGCGTGGATTAGGCCGGTAGTCCCGCCAATCAGAACCTGATGAGCGCCGACGTACAGCGCCGTCACGTACGCGAAACCGCGCGCGGTGTTGGTCCAGACCCGATATCGCGCCAGCATAAGGCGCGCGCGCCGCGCCGCGATAAACGAGTTCCAGTTATCCTCGGCGTAGCGGCCGTCTTCGTAGTCCTCGCGGCTGAACGCCTTGACCGTTTTGATGGACGCGAGGGTCTCTTCGATTCGCGAGGTGGCAAGCGACGAGGTCTCGCGCTCAGCGCGAAATTGCGGGCGTAGCGCGTTTCCATACAGCCACGCGAGCGCGAAATCGATCGGCAGCAGCACCAGCGCAATCAGCCCCATCGCGGTGTTGTACATGAACAGCCAGCCGAAGCTTGCGAGCGCGTAAGGCAGAAACCTGATCGGCTGGATCACCAAACCGTCGATCACCTGGGGTATGGCGGCGGAATCCTGGAACATGCGGAAGATCGCGTCGCCGATTTTTTCGTCAGCGTGAAAGCGCAGACTGAGTTCCTGCAATCTCGCGTACAAATCGACTCGAAAAAGATTCGCGATCCGCTGCAGGAGCCACACCGCGTAGGCCAGCGTCGCGGCGCCATATGGAAACACGATCGCCGCAACGGCCCCGGTTGCGACACACGCATGCCACAACACCATCTCGCGGCTTGCGCCGATCGGAACGTGGAGCATCCATGCCTCACCCGCTGTGAGCCTGGCGCCGCGTCCAACAACGTCGAAGAACACGCGGATAATCTGGATGGCGAACAACCCGACCGGCAGCGTCGGCAGCATGATCAGAAAAAGAAGGATCAGGTGCCGCTTATAGGGCCTGACAAACGGCCATATACGCACCAAAAGCCGGAATACATCGCGCGATCGCAACCTGGATGCGGCGGGAAAAGGCGCGACCACCTCCGCAGGCGGCAGCGGCGGAGCAGTTTCTGCGCGAGCCATCAGGTAGGCTTCTTTGGAGCGGCTCCGGCGGCGATTCCGAGCAGCTCGTGCTCCAGCGCGCCCTTGGACGTGCAGGCGATCTTTTGCTCGTTCGCGCCGAGTCCGTAGTCTCCCTCGAAATCAGCCGTGATGTTGGTGAAGGTGGCGGCGTTCCCTGAGGGCTGCAACTGCACCGTGACGGTCACGGAACCGTCGCGGAGCTGATAGATCATCGCCTCCATCGAGTTGGTGCGGCAGAAAGCCCACTTACGCCAGGTCGCATCGTCAATCCCGGAGCGGGTGGCGACCAGGATGTGGGTCGTGTCATTGGCGGTGCGCAATTTGAAAAGGCTTCGGCTCTGATCGGCAAAATAATCCTTGAACGTGCGGTAAACCTTTTCGATTGGTTGATCGATGTGCTCGGAGCGCGGAATCAGTCGCGGCTGCGCGGAAAGCGCGAGCGTCAAGCAAAAGCAGGTGACCTGTGCGGCGAGTGTGATCGCGATGATGCGCTTGAACATAGGCTCTCCTCGTTTAGGCGAAGGCGCAAAGATTCGGCACAAGTCGCGTGTGAGACGGCTTCCCGGATGATATCGGTCGCCGAAGTGGCCGGTAAAGCGTTGTGCATGCTAGAGTTCCGCGCGCGAAATCTTACGCAATAGCGCTGGGATTTCCGATCGCCAATTTTCTGTACGAAATTTTATTCGAGGAGTTTCACGATGCCGGCGGTGAATATCGAAACTCGCAATCACATTACCAACATCACGCTAAATCGCCCGGAAGTGCACAACTCGTTCAATCCCGAGACGCTGGTGAGGCTTGCCGAAGCCTGGCAGGAGATTAACGCCAATCCGGAGGTGCGCGCCGCGATCATCACCGGCGCCGGCACCAAGGCATTCTCCGCGGGCGCCGATCTAGGAAGACTGATTCCGCTCTTCACGCGAGCGCGCAACCCGGAGGACGAGTGGGACGAGAAGCTCCTAAAGAATCGGCGGCTCGGCGATATCGCGATCCTGCGCAACTACGATGTCGATAAGCCGGTAATCGCGGCGGTTAACGGCTTCTGTATCGCGGGAGGGATGGAACTGATCCAAGCGACCGATCTTCGGGTCGCGTCCGAAAATGCAAGTTTCGGACTGCAGGAGGTCAAATGGGCGATAATTCCGGCGGCCGGATCGCTGGCGCGCCTGCAGCGCCAGATACCCTACTGCAAAGCGATGGAGATCCTTCTGACCGGCAACCGAATTGACGCGCAGGAGGCGTGGCGGCTCGGCCTGGTCAATTACGTGGTGCCGCAGGAACAATTGATGGAAAAGGCGGAGGAGCTGGCCTCGACCATCGCGGCTAACGGCCCGCTGGCGGTCAGGAAGATCAAAGAGGCGGTGCGGCGCACCTCGGGACGGCCGCTGGAGGAAGCGTTCAAGATCGAAAACGAGTGCGCGCGCGAGGTGATGCAATCGGAGGACGCGAAGGAAGGCCCGCGCGCGTTCATGGAAAAGCGCACGCCGACCTACCACGGCCGCTGACCGGCGTATCGCGGCGCGCCAAGGGGTTACGCGGCGGAGAGGGCGCGCATGGTCGCGGAGTAGTCGCGTGCGAAAGTCGCACCCGGACCGATCGGAAAAATCACCGGATGCGTTACGCCCGCCGCGCGAAACCGCGCGATAAAATCGCGTCCCGCTTCCGCGGCGCCGAACGCCGCGATTTTTGCGGCATTCGCGGTGCTGATTGCCGACGGCGCCTGGTCGCGTTTGCCCTCCTGCCACAGGCGGCGGACTTCCGCGAATTCCTCCTTCAGGCCGTAGCGCGCGAACATCTTGTTGTAGGCGTCCACGAACGCATAGCCGGCAAGCTCCCGCTTGAACGACTCGATCGCCTTCTCGGGCTCGGGCGTGATGCACATACGCGCGTAAATTCCGATATCCACCGATCCGGGCGCGCGCCCGGCGCGCTTCTCGCCGGCGTGAATCTCCTCGATCATCGGCGGCACCGCGTCGGGCGGGGAATAATTCATCAGAACGCCGTCGGCGACTTCTCCCGCCAACCGCAGCATCGGCGGATTCAGCACGCCCATGTAGATGCGCGGCGGGCGCGGCGCGGTGATCCGCATGCCGAGGCGAAAATCAGACTTATAAACCTCTCCGGCAAATTTCGATCGGCCCTCGGTAAAGAGCTGCCGCATGATCGTCACGCATTCGCGCATCGCGGTTACCGGCTTGCGATACGAGGCGCCGTGCCATCGTTCGACGATAATCGGACTGGATACTCCCAAGCCCGCGATCGCGCGGCCTTGCGAATATTCGTTGACGGTCAGAAAGCTCATCGCCATCGCGCCGGGGGTTCGGATTTGGATCGGGATGACGCCCGTCGCCAGTTCGGCGGTGCTGGTGTTGAGCGCGAGCGCCGCGAGGCTCACCAGCGCGTCGGGGCCTGAGACCTCGGCGACCCACAATGAGGTATATCCCAGCTCTTCGGCTTCCCGCGCGACGGCCAGGCGTTCGCGAATCGGTCCGCTGCCGAGAGAGATCTGCAATCCAAGTTTTTTTTCGTCGGCCAAGGGCGGTCTCCTGAGTACGATAATTGCGCAGCGCGATGTTGTCCGATCGGCGGCAAATGGCCGCAACTTGTCGCGGCGCGCGTGAGATTTTATAACCGAAAGGTTGCGGGAAAGGAAAATCGATGCCTGAATTTGATTCGAACGGAACCAGGATTCATTTCGAGGATCGCGGTGTGGGCGATCCGATCGTGCTGGTGCACGGATTTGCTTCGAACGCGCGAAATAATTGGGGCGTGACCGGATGGCTCGATCTGCTCGCCCGCCACCATCGCGTCATCGCGCTCGATTGCCGCGGTCATGGACTGAGCGCCAAGCAGCACGATCGCGCCGAGTACGAGGGCACCGCGATGGAGGACGATGTCATTCGTCTGATGGATCATGCGGGCGTCGACCGCGCGCTGTTGCAGGGCTATTCGATGGGCGGGCGAATCTCGATGGGCCTGCTGGCGCGGCATCCGGAAAGATTCCGCGCGGTCGTGCTTGGCGGAGTGGGGATGACGGGCGATGCGACCGATTCCAAACGCCGCGCCGCGATCACCAGCGCGCTCCTGACCGACGATCCGTCCTTGATAAAGGGGGAGACGCCGCGCCTCTTCCGCCAGTTCGCTGAACTCAACAAGAACGATCTGAAGGCGCTTGGCGCCTGCATGAGCGCTGACCGCTCACCGATCGATCCATCGGCGCTAAGCAACAATCAGGTCCCGACGCTGATCATCATCGGCAGCAAGGACAATTTGGTTGGCGGCGCGCCACCGTTGAAGAATGCGATAAAGAACAGCCGGCTAATCGAGATCGAAGGGCGCGACCATCTGAGCGCTCCCGGCGACAATCGCTACAAGGAAGCGGTGATGGAGTTTCTGCGCTCCGCGCCGGCTTGAACGCCTGCTCACGTGAGCGCCGGCGACGTGATCGTTCCCCTCAAATTGTAAGGGCGGGTGCCGGGCGGATGCGGCAGCAGGTTGAGAAACGGCCCGAGCCGCATCCTCGCCTGCGGGGTCGTGACCAATGTGAAATGCAGAGCGAGCGCGCTGTCTCTCAAATCCGGCGCGAGCCTGACGTCGCCGCTTAAGCTTATCATTAGGTCTCCGCCGCTGGTCTTGAGGCTTTCGATTCGCAGCACGCCCGATGAGAGCGTCGCCGACAGGTTCAGATCGCCAAGCCGAAAGATTCCTAATGGGCCGCTTATGTGCGCCATCACATTGCTGGCGTCGAGATGAAGCGTGCCGGAATCCAATACCAGATCATCGGGCATGACGAGCGCCGATCCAGTAGCATCCGCCGCGCCGGCGAGTGCGGCGCCGAGCGCGTGCAGCATTTCGAGCTCGGCCAGATTTATTCCGTTTGCGCTGAAGTTGAGCGCGGTCGCTGTCCCGCTCCGATGCGCATTTAGCCGAATCTTCCCGCCGTACGCCGCGGCACTGGCGCGGATTCCCGGCTTAAGCATCAGCATCGAGAGGATTGCGGGAGCGATACGGATACTTGAGCTTTCGAAAACCGGCAGCGCGCCCGGGGCATCGGGGATGATCCGCACCTCCTGAAGTTTTGCGCCGATCGGCAGCGCAAGCTCCTGCCTTTGCGCATCCATCTTGAGGCCCATCGGCGCCAGCGCCGCCGAAAACGCATCCACATAGGGAAAGTTGGCGAACAGGAAAACGAGAAACAGCACTACGCCGACAGCGATATACGCCGCCTGGAGCCGATGCGCTTTCCAGTATGCGAGCGTCAGACGCTCGTAAAGATTAGCCACGGCCAAGCGCCACGCAGGTAATGTCGACGTCGTAGGCGTGAGTGTTTTGAGACCGGCGCTGGATGTGGAGGTTCTCGATACCGACGGGGACCGGAAGCGACCGCACCGCGTAGAGCGCATCGACGATCTGCGCCAGGTCCACATTTTCAAGCTTCAACTGGACGCTGTATTGAACGAAACCGCCGGAGATTTTCTTGTCCGCCGCCGGAGTGATGGAGGTGATCTTGTCGCGTCCCACGCTCTTGGAGAACGAGGTCTCCACCACCGAGAAGAGCGAAAAATCCCGATTGCGGGTGACGGTGCTGTTCTCGGCCGCGCTGAGCTCGGTTTTGAGCTCCGCATAATTGGTCGCCATCCGCCGCACGTTCGCCAGATCATGCTCGCGCAACGCGATTTCGTCATCGAGCCCGTCGGTGAGATTGACGATCGGGCTGTAAACCAGGCTGTAGAGCAGGAAGATCGCAATCAGGACGCCCGCAACCTGCACCAGCAAGCGCTCGCGCGGTTCTAGCTTCTCGTAGCGCGCGCGTACCTGCGCAACATAAGGTTCGACGCGCACCTTCAGATCGGCAATCTGCGGCGAAAGCCAGGCTCCGATTGATGCGCGCAGGCGCGTGATGTACTCGCGCAGCATCGCCTAGTTCTCGCCTCCGTCGGAGTCTTTGAAATCCGCGCTCAGGCGGAACTCGACCTTGCTCGCGTCGCTGCCGGCGCGCGCATGCGTCACCTGGATAGCGCCGAACTTGCCGCTCTGGTCGAGCGCCTGCTTGACCTGGTCCACGGTTGCGAAGGAGTCCGCCAGCCCTGTGACCCTGAGCCCGGTCGCATCGATTTGCATCTCTTCCAACTCGGCTGGGAAGCGGCTCGGAATCGAGACCGATACGGCGCGCAGCGTATCGATCGGCGAGTTGTGCGCCAGATTGCCGCCGATAAGCCGCAGCCGCTTGTTCATCGAGCTGATGCCGCCGCGCAGCTCGCGCATCGGGTCGGAGCTCTTATGTCCGAGCGCGGGTTCCGCGATTACCGCGAGCTGGCGATCGAGCACGCTCAACCGATGCAGTTTGCCGGCCATGCCGCTTGCGAAATTGAGCAGGATGAGACCGATGACGCATGCGGCGAGAATCGCGGTGGTATAGAAGGGCGTCAGATCGCCGCGCGTGCGGCCATGAAATGCCATCTCGCCCTGGCGGAAGTTGATCAGCTCGACCGGTTTGACCGGCATCTCTCCGGTCAGCATCGCGATTGCGCTGCCGAAGCGCCCGATATCGGGATGCGAACCGCCAAACATCGCTGAGCAATCGAATTCGCGCGCCTCACGCGGAGTTAGCGATGCCGCCTCGGCGAGCAGAGCCTTGATTCGCGGCATCGCAGCGCCGGGACCGGTAACGACCAGGTCGGCGTTTTCGAGTTCCGGCGCATGCGCGAGCATCGTTTGCCTGAGCGCGTTGCCAATCGACGTAGTCAGCGCAGGCGCGGGCGTGCCGCCATCCTCCGCGAGCAAGCCGCCGCCGATTGTCCGCATCACGCGCGGGATACCGTTCTTGTCGAGCAGCACGACCGAGGTCGATCGGTGCTCTGCCTCGACCACCAGATGCGCCGAAGGAGTCGCGCCGTTGCGCGCCCGCGCGAACATCGCGGCCAGCGCATATGGCGCCAGGGTTACGATTTTGGGATCCAGTCCCGCGCGCGCGAGCAGCGCTAGATGACTTCGCAGATCCTCCTTGCGCGCAAAAGCCGCCAGCACCACTGAATTGTCGCCATCGCGCCCGAGCCGCGTGAACGCAACCACCGCACCATCGACCGGAAACGGCAGATGCTCTTCGAGGGCGAACGGAACCACCTGATGCAGCCGGCGCGAGTCGGCGAAGGGAAGCTCCAGGATGCGCTTGGTGATCGCGTCAGTCGGCAGCGCGGAAATAGTGATATCGGGATGGCCGGTCTTCTGGACAAGGCGCTCCAG
>JASHOJ010000010.1 GCA_030041155.1 Candidatus Binataceae bacterium
TAGCGCGCGAACAGATTGGAATCGGGAATCTTGGCGGTCTTGCCCGAGGAATCCTTGATCGAGATGCGCGGGCGCATATCCAGATCCTTGAACTCGACGATTACGTTCGATCGCGCTCCCGTGCGCTCATCGACGACCTCGTTCATCGTCTTGCCGTCCTGGATATCGCCGAACTTAACCGACCCATCGACTTCGGTAATGATCGGCGTGGTGTAGGGATCCCATTCCGCGATAAGCTCGCCCGGCTTTACGTGATCACCGTCCTTCTTGTTGAGCTTGGCGCCGTATACCAGCGGATAGCGCTCGCGCTCGCGTTCACGGACGTGTCCGTCTTCGCCCTTGACCTGCGCCGCGATCGTGACCTCTCCATGCCGGGACATCACGATGTACTTGCCGTCGCGGCCGGCGCGGACGGTCGCATTATGCAACCGCACCACGCCCTCGGTGCGCGGTTCGAGGGTGGTTTGTTCGGCGCGCCGGCTGGCGGTGCCGCCGATATGGAACGTGCGCATCGTGAGCTGTGTTCCCGGCTCTCCGATTGATTGCGCCGCGATCGTTCCAATCGCCTCGCCAAGGTTCACCAGATGTCCGCGGCCAAGGTCGCGCCCATAGCATCTGACGCATACGCCCTGCCGGGACTGGCAGGTCAGAACCGACCGGATCTTGAGCTTTTCGATTCCGGCGTCCTCAATCCGGCGCACCGTGTCCTCATCGATCGTGTCGTTGGCGTTGAGCACGACTTCGCCGGTGAACGGATCGACCACGTCCTCGAGCGCGACGCGTCCAAGCACCCGGTCGCCGAGCCCTTCGATAATCTCACCGCCTTCGACCAGCGGCCCCATATCGATTCCGTCGAGCGTGTGGCAATCCGGCTCGGTGATAATCGAGTCCTGCGCCACGTCCACCAGGCGGCGGGTCAGGTAACCCGAGTTCGCTGTCTTAAGCGCGGTATCGGCCAGTCCCTTGCGGGCGCCGTGGGTGGAGGTGAAGTACTCGCCGACGGTCAGTCCTTCGCGGAAATTCGCCGTGATCGGAGTTTCGATAATCTCGCCCGACGGCTTCGCCATCAGACCGCGCAGGCCGGCAAGTTGGCGAATCTGCTGCTCGGAACCGCGCGCTCCCGAATCGGCCATGATGAAGATCGGGTTGAATGACGGCCCGGAAACTTCGGCGCCGGTCTTGTCCTTGCCGTAGACCTCGGTCGAGAGGCCCTTGATAACCGAGGATCCGATGTCGTCCTGAACCTCGGCCCAGATGTCGACGACCTTGTTGTAGCGCTCGCCGTCGGTGATAACGCCGTTGTTGTATTGCTTCTGGATGTCGCTGACCTGCTTCTGCGCCTGTTCCAAAAGCGACGCCTTTTGCGCCGGAATCACCATATCCTTGATCGAGATCGAGATGCCGGCCTTGGTTGCGAACTCAAACCCCACGTCCTTCAGCCGGTCGGCGAAAATTACCGTGGATTTGTTGCCAGCCCGCCGGTAAACGATGTCGATAAGGTTTCCCAGCTCCTTTTTCTTGAGGGTCTTGTTAACCTCCGCGAACGGCACCTCCGGCGGCACAATCTCGTAGAGCAGCACGCGTCCGACCGTGGTCTCGACCAGCTTCTGCGCGGGCATCTCCGGCTCGGCGGCACTCTTCCTCTTGCCGCGCGAAGCCTGAGCCTGATGATCGCCGTCGAGATCCGCCGAAGCCGGAGCCTCCGCGGGCATCCGCACCTTGATTCGCGCGTGCAGATCGATTTCCTCGTGATCGTACGCGATCCGAACTTCGTCGACGTTGGAGAAGGATTTACCTTCACCTTTTGCAAGCGGGCGCTCGCGGGTCATGTAATACAACCCAAGCACCATGTCCTGGGTGGGGACGATGATCGGCTTGCCCGATGCCGGCGACAGGATGTTGTTGGTCGACATCATCAGGGCGCGCGATTCCACTTGCGCCTCGATCGACAGCGGAACATGCACCGCCATCTGGTCGCCGTCGAAATCCGCGTTGTACGCGACGCAGACCAGCGGATGAAGCTGGATCGCCTTACCCTCGATAAGCACCGGCTCAAACGCCTGGATTCCCAGACGATGCAGGGTCGGAGCGCGGTTGAGCAGCACCGGATGCTCGCGGATTACGTCGTCAAGGATGTCCCAGACGTCCTTGCCTTCCTTCTCGACCATCTTCTTGGCGCTCTTGATAGTCGTGACGTAGCCCTTTTCTTCGAGCTTGTTGTAGATAAACGGCTTGAACAGCTCGAGCGCCATCTTTTTCGGAAGCCCGCACTGATGCAGCCGGAGCTCGGGGCCGACCACGATAACCGAGCGGCCCGAGTAATCGACCCGCTTGCCGAGCAGGTTCTGCCGGAAGCGTCCCGATTTGCCCTTGAGCATGTCGGAGAGCGATTTCAGCGGCCGTTTTGAGGGTCCGGTGATAGCGCGGCCGCGCCGTCCGTTATCGAACAGGGCGTCAACCGCTTCCTGCAGCATCCGTTTTTCGTTGCGGATGATGATATCTGGCGCGTTCAGCTCGATAAGCCGCTTCAGCCGGTTATTGCGGTTGATCACCCGGCGATAAAGATCGTTCAGGTCCGAAGTCGCGAAGCGTCCGCCGTCGAGCGGCACCAGCGGCCGCAAATCAGGCGGGATAACCGGCAGAATCGTCAGGATCATCCATTCGGGCTTGTTGCCGGACTCGCGAAACGCGTTGATGACTTTGAGCCGCTTGGCTACTTTCTTGCGCCGCGCCTCGGAGTTGGTCGCCTTCATCTCGGCGCGCAATTCTTCGGCGAGCTTGTCGAGCTCGAGCTGCGACAAGAGCGACCGAATCGCCTCCGCGCCCATCTCGGCCTTGAATCCGGACGCATACTGTTCGCGCGCCTCGCGATACTTGCGCTCGGTAAGCAGTTCCTTCTGCTGAAGCGGAGTCTCGCCGGGATCGGTCACCACATAGGACTCGAAATAGAGCACCTTTTCGAGTTCCTTCAGGGTCATGTCGATAAGAGTGCCGATTCGCGACGGCAGTGAGCGCAGGAACCAGATATGCGCGACCGGCGCCGCCAGATCGATATGACCCATCCGCTCGCGCCGGACCTTGGATTGGATCACCTCGACGCCGCACTTTTCGCATACGACGCCGCGATGCCGCATCCGCTTGTACTTTCCGCAGTTACACTCGTAGTCCTTGGTTGGCCCGAAGATTTTCGCGCAGAACAGTCCGTCGCGCTCGGGCTTGAACGTGCGGTAGTTGATTGTCTCGGGTTTCTTCACCTCGCCGTGCGACCACGACCGGATCATCTCCGGTGACGCGATCGAGATTCGGATCGAGTTGAAGGAAAGCGGGTTCTTGGGCTTATCAAATACGCCGAAGAGATCTTCCATCCTTCGTTACTCCTTTTTCCACCCAAGGGCCTCTTTGCAGGCCCAAAGGCCGGGGCCCCCATTTAGGCGCGTTCCGGCTCTTCAAGCAGTTCCATGTTCAGGCACAGCGACTGGAGCTCTTTGACCATCACGTTGAACGACTCCGGGAGTCCCGGTTCCAGCGTGTTCTCGCCTTTCACGATCGCCTCGTACATCCTGGTGCGGCCGGCAACATCGTCGGACTTGACGGTCAGCATCTCCTGCAGCGTGTACGCCGCGCCGTAGGCTTCGAGCGCCCAAACTTCCATTTCGCCAAGACGCTGGCCGCCGAACTGGGCCTTGCCGCCGAGCGGCTGCTGGGTGACAAGGCTGTACGGTCCGGTCGAGCGCGCGTGGATTTTGTCCTCCACCAGATGATGCAGCTTCATCATGTACATCACGCCGACGGTGACCGGCTGCTCGAACGGCAACCCGGTGCGCCCGTCGAAGAGCTGCGTCTGTCCGGTCTCGGGCAGTCCCGCCCGCGACAGCATCTGGAAAATTTCCTCTTCCCGCGCGCCGTCGAAAACGGGCGAGGCTACGTGCACGCCCGCGATCGCCTTGGCCGCGAACTTGTACAGGTCTGGCTCGGAAAGATCGTCGACAAAGGCGGCGGTGTCTTTGTCGGGATACGCGTCCTTAAGATGGCGCTTGAGCTGCGCGGGCGACACGCTGGAGCGCAGATCGTGCTCGATCCGGCGCCCGAGCTCGAGCGCGGCCCATCCGAGATGAGTTTCGAGAATCTGTCCGACGTTCATTCGCGACGGCACGCCGAGCGGGTTCAGCACGATATCGACCGGGGTGCCGTCGGCGAGCGAGGGCATGTCTTCTTCGGGAAGGATTCGCGACAGGACGCCCTTGTTCCCGTGCCGCCCCGCCATCTTGTCGCCAACCTGCAGGCGGCGCTTGCCGACGACGAACACCTTGATCATTTTGATCACGCCGGGGGCAAGCTCGTCGCCCGCCTTTAGGCGTTCTACCTTCGATCCGTAATGCGATTGCACCGCCTCGACATTCGAGTTCATCGCGGCGATTGCCTGCGCGGCTTCGGCCTGTGCGGCTTCGTTCTCAACTCGCACCTGGCTCCATAGCGGCGGCGGCAATTCGTCGAGATGCTCAGGCGCAAGCGTATCTCCCTTGGCGAGCAGTTGATGGCGATCGTCGGCGTCATCGGACATCACGCGCGCCGCGAGCTTTTTGCCGCCCAGCGCACGCTTGAGTTTGCGCAGGGTTTCCTGCCGGATGATGCGGATTTCTTCCTGCTCGTCCTGCTTCAGACGTTCGGCCTCCAGAGTTTCGATCTCCTGAGTGCGATCGTCCTTGGCCACCCCGCGGCGTGAGAAAACCCGCGCGTCTATAACCGTGCCTTCGACTCCGGGCGGCACCCGCAGGCTGGTATCGCGGACCTCGCCCGCTTTTTCACCGAAGATCGCGCGCAAAAGCTTCTCCTCGGGGCTGAGCTGGGTTTCGCCTTTGGGCGTGATCTTGCCGACCAGGATATCGCCCGGCCTGACTTCCGCGCCGATACGGATAATTCCGGACGAGTCGAGATCTTTGAGCGCTTCTTCGCCGACGTTCGGGATGTCGCGCGTGATCTCCTCGGGTCCGAGCTTGGTGTCGCGCGCGACGCACTCGAACTCCTCGATATGGATCGAAGTGAACAGGTCTTCCTTGACCACTCGCTCGGAAATCAGGATCGAATCTTCGAAGTTGTAGCCGCCCCACGGCATAAACGCGACCAGCACGTTGCGGCCAAGCGCCAGTTCGCCCATGTCGGTGGAGGGACCGTCGGCCAGCACGTCGCCGGCCTTCACCCGCTCGCCCCTGGTGACGATTGGACGCTGGTTGATGCAGGTGTTCTGGTTGGAGCGCTGATACTTAACCAGATTGTAGATGTCCACGCCGGCATCGCGCAGATCTTTGCTCTGCTTGTCGGCGCGCACCACGATCCGCTCCGCGTCGACGCTTTCAACCACGCCGTCGCGTTTTCCGACCACCGTAACGCCGGAATCGCGCCCGACCGTTCCTTCCAGGCCGGTGCCGACCAGCGGCGCATCGGTTTTAAGCAGCGGAACCGCCTGCCGCTGCATATTCGATCCCATCAGGGCGCGATTGGCGTCGTCGTTTTCAAGAAACGGGATCAGCGAGGCGGCGACCGAGACGAGCTGGTTGGGCGACACGTCCATGTACTGCACGTCTTCGGCGCGCACCACGGTGAACTCGCCGCCGATTCGGGCGGACACAAACTCGGATGAGAAACGGCCATGCGCGTCTATCGGCGCATTGGCCTGCGCGATGGTTTTCTCTTCCTCGTCGAGCGCCGACAGGTAGACGATCCGATCCGTGACGCGGCTGTTTTCGACTTCCCGGTATGGCGTCTCGATGAATCCGAAATCATTCACCCGCGCGTAGGTCGAGAGCGCCGCTATCAGGCCGATATTCGGACCTTCCGGCGTTTCGATAGGGCATACCCGGCCGTAATGGGTCGGATGCACGTCGCGGACCTCGAAACCCGCACGCTCGCGCGTAAGTCCGCCCGGTCCGAGAGCCGAGAGACGGCGCTTGTGCGCGATTTCGGACAGCGGATTGGTCTGATCCATGAACTGCGAGAGTTGCGACGACCCGAAAAATTCCTTGATCACGGCGCTGGCCGGCTTGTAGTTGACCAGCTCCTGCGGCATCAGGGTCTCGATATCCTGCAGGCTCATCCGTTCCTTGATCGCACGCTCCATCCGGACCAGGCCAATCCGGAACTGGTTTTCCACCAGCTCTCCTACCGCGCGCACGCGGCGGTTTCCGAGATGGTCGATATCGTCGGCCTGGCCGTTGCCGTTTTTAAGCTCGACCAGATAGCGCACGACCTCGAGAATATCTTCGCGGCGCAGCGTACCCTGCTCCAGCGGCACGTCGATCTTGAGCTTGTGATTCAGCTTGAGCCGGCCCACCCGCGAGAGATCGTAGCGCTCGGGATTAAAGAACAGGTTGTTAAAGAACGTGGTCGCGGTCTCGGCCGTCGGCGGATCGCCCGGACGCAGCCGGCGGTAAATTTCGATGATAGCTTCCTGTGGAGTGCCGAGCTTGTCCTGCGCAAGGGTCAGCCTGAGCGGGCCTCCGCCCGCTTGTTCATCGGTGAACAGCACTTCGATCTTCTTTATTCCGGCGACTTTGAGCTTCTCGACCAGCTCCTCGGTCAGCTCCTCGTTGGTCTGAACGATAACCTCGCCGGTCGCGGGATTGACGACATCGTGGGCCGAGATACGGCCGAAGACTTCATCCGGAGCAATTGGGACTTCGGCTATTTTGGCCGCCTCCATCGCGCGGACGATCGCCTTGTTGAATTTGCGTCCCTCGCGCGCAAGAACCTCGCTGGATTTGGGATCCTTTACGTCGCGGCTGACGCGCTGGCCGATAAGCTGGTCGGGAACGAACTGCTTGGCGTAGCGCGCGGCTTCGAGAATCAGCACGTCCTTGCGATAGTAGTAGTTGAGCAGATCCTCGGTGGTCATCCCGAGCGCGCGCAGAAGCACGGTTGCCGGAAATTTGCGCCGGCGATCGATTCGCACGAACAGGACGTCGCGCGGATCGAATTCGAAATCGATCCAGCTTCCGCGGTACGGGATGATCCGGGCCGAGAACAGGAGCTTTCCGCTGGTATGGGTTCGCCCCTTGTCGTGTTCGAAGAACACCCCGGGCGAGCGATGAAGCTGCGAAACGATAACCCGCTCGGTGCCGTTGACCATGAAGGTCCCATTCGGCGTCATTAGCGGAATCTCGCCGAAGTAAACCTCCTGCTCCTTGACGTTTTTGATCGAGCGGCGTCCGCTCTCCACGTCCCAGATGACGAGCTGAATCTTCACCTTGAGCGGAGCGGCATAGGTCATCCCGCGCTGATGGCATTCCTCTACGTCGTACTTGGGCGTGCCGAGCTCATAGCTGACGAACTCCAACGAAGCGGTTTCATTGAAGTCCTTGATCGGAAAGACCGATTTGAACACCGCCTGGAGGCCGACATCGTCCTTTCGTTCCTCGACCGGCACGCCGGCCTGCAGAAACTCGTCGTACGAGCGCTTCTGAATCTCGATGAGATTCGGAATGTCGATAATTTTTTTGATCTTGCCGAATGAACGGCGGATACGAAGATTGCTCGTGACCTGCGATTGAGCCATCACTCACTCCGCGCGATGCGCGCGAAATCTTAAGCACGCGCAAACCAGCGCTGAAAGCCGTGAACGCACGCGCGTCAGTC
>JASHOJ010000067.1 GCA_030041155.1 Candidatus Binataceae bacterium
GATCATCTTGGCGCCGACTTCGCGCGGGGTCGATCCGCGAACGTTTACAACGGTGGCAAGCGCGAATGGTTTTCCGGCCTGGAGCGTGCGCACCGCCTCAGCCCAGATTTGATCGGGAGCGGCCATCACCTACAGCCTATCAGATGAGTTGGCGCGACAATAAGCGAGGCGGCCGCTCAGGACCACTAGGAGGAGCAACGCCAACTGGCGATGAAGGCGATGAGCTTCCAGCCGCGGCGGCTTCCGCTCAGGATGACACAGAGGGATCGGCGGCGGCGATGTGGCCGTTCTGATCGATCGGCTGCGCGTCTGCTACAGCCGTGCCGTTTCGCGAGCCCTCGTCGATCCCGTATCGCGCCAGCATCCGGTACAGTGTCGAGCGCGACACGCCGAGCAAGTCGGCGGCGCGACGGCGGTTACCGTCGGTCTCTTCGAGAGAGCGTATCAGGGTGCGCTTGATGACTTCATCGAGGAGCAACGGCGTATTATTGGAGGAGTGATTGGGGATCGGCTCGCGTGCTTCCCGCGCCGGGTCATCCGCGCTCGGCGGATTGGAAGCATGAAGGCCGGAAGCCGGCAATGCGCAAATGTGTTCGGGCAAGTCGGTAGCCATCAGGCACGGAGTGTCGGTCAGGATTACGGCGCTTTCGATCGCGTGGGCGAGCTCGCGCACATTGCCGGGCCATCCATAGGCGAGCAGATAATCGAGCGCGCGGCGCTCAACCGCCGCGATCTGTTTGCCGAACAGGCGATTGTAGTGTTCCACGAAATGCGCGACGAAGGCGGGAATCGCCTCGCTGCGTTCGCGCAGCGGCGGCAGGAAAATTGCGGCGGTATTCAACCGATAATAGAGATCGTCGCGAAACTGACCCGCCTTGACCATCGCGCGCAAGTCGCGATTGGTTGCCGCAACAAGGCGAATATCCACCTTGCAGCTATTCGACGATCCAACCGGTTGAATTTCTCGAGTCTCGACCGCGCGCAGCAACTTTGGCTGCAGCTTGAGCGGCAACTCGCCAATCTCGTCGAGGAACAAGGTGCCGGAATTGGCGGAACGGAAAAAACCGAGCGAATCTTCACGCGCGTCGGTGAAGGCTCCTTTCACGTGGCCGAATAACTGCGACTCCGCGAGCGTATCCACCAGGTTGGAGCAGTTGAAGGTGACAAACGGCCCATTGGGGACCGGTCCGAGCGCGTGCAGCGCGCGCGCGACGAGTTCCTTGCCGGTACCCGACTCGCCATAGACCAGCACCGTCGCCTTATACGGCCCCAAGCGCTCCACCGTCTTCAGAACCTTGCGCACCTGCGCCGATCGCACCACCATCCCGCCTACGCGCTCGGAGCCCGCTGCAAGACGGGTGAGGGTCAGGGTCGCCGAATCCCGGATGTCCGAATCCGGGAGCGCGGCTTCGCCGCTGTGCAGAACTGTTTCGTCCACGTGTTGGTCCCCGCTTCAAATTGAGAATGGCTGTCGGTGCGATCCCGAGGCACGCGCTGGAGCAAATGGCAGGCCAGTGGCTCGATCCGCCACATGTTCACAAACATTTGCCTATGGCTGCTCAAGTTGTTCAGAGGCACGGCGAAATATTGGCGGCACGCCATCCTGGTGCCATATCGCGCGCCACTAAACTAATAGTTGACAAGATTTCGGCGTCCGTTACCGATTCTGCTAGTTTACCTACTTTTTGTTTTATCAGTCTCTTCTTGCGAGCGGCGACCGAAGAATGCCGGCGATTATCTATGATGCTCTGCGCTCTGCTGACGATCGCGACTACGGTTACCTATTCTTCCAGCAGATCGGCGATAACGCGGGCCGGATGATCGCGCGGATCAACCTGGTCGTAAACGCGCTCGATCACGCCTTGCTCATCGATAAGATAGCTGAGCCGGTCCGGCTGGCGGTCTTTGGCGTTCGCGCAGGCGCCGTACGCGAGCGCAACGGAATGATCTCGGTCGCTCAGCAAATTGAATTTGAAGCCATGTGTCTCAGCAAACCGCCGACTCGCCTCGGGATCGTCAAAGCTGATGCCGACGATCCGGATGTTGGAATCGTCGTAATAGCTCTGCGCGTCGCGGAAGCCGCATCCTTCAGCGGTGCATCCGGGGGTGCCAGCTTCCGGAAAGAACCACAACAGAACCTTGTGCCCGCGAAAGCTGGAAAGCGCCACGACGGCGCCATCGGCGGAGGGCAGCGCGAAGTCGGGGGCTTTCTGTCCAGCTTTCAGCATCCGCGGGAACGGATCAGTTGAGATAAGCGCGCAGCCGACTCAGCATCTCGAGGCAGGTAGGTTCTTCAGGCTCGATCGCGAGCGCCTGTTCAAATTCCTCGATCGCTCGCGCGAGCATCCCCTTTGCAGCATACAGGCGGCCGAGATTCATATGCGGGAAATGGCGCGGCTCGTAACGCGGCGCGGATTTCGCGCGCTCCAGCCATTCGACGGCTTCGTCCAGTTCGCCCTTCGCCATCAGGTAAGCGCCGATATCGTTGTAAGGATTTCCGTAGGAGGGATCGACTTCGATTGCGCGCTTGCATTCCGCGATCGCGTCGTCAAGCCGCCCCATCCCCTGATAAGCCCATCCGCGAAACGTGTAGGCTTCGGCGGTCGGGCAGACCTCGATCGATTTGGTGTAGAGGCGGACCGCGCCCTCGAGATCGCGGATCGAGTGATGCTCAAGTCCCTCGCGCCAGAGTTCTAAAGCTCGTTGTATCAGCGCCTGGTTCATTTGCGCCGCTCCTGATCCATTGCAGACCGGTGCGGCGGCCACGTCAAGCCGCGCGGACACTATTTAAGAGTCTTCATAATCTGGATCATGGCAGGACCGACAATAACGCTCATCATCGCGGGCAGGATGAACAGCACCAGCGGGAACAGAATTTTGACGGTGGTTTTTTGCGCGGCTTCTTCGGCGCGCATTCGCCGCGCGGCGCGCAGCGAATCGGAAATCGAGCGGAGCGCGGGGCCGACTTGCGCGCCAATCTGCTCGCTCTGGATAAGGGTCGCCGCGAGCGGCTTCACGTCCTCGACCGCGGTGCGATCGGCGAATTGCCGGAGCGCCTGGCCGAGAGTCGAGCCCGCCGTCAACTCGCCGGAGACAAGCGCCAGTTCGCTTCCTATCGCCTGACCCTGGCGCTCCGCCTCCGAGCCAACAATCTTGATCGCTTCGGACAGGCCCAGTCCGGCTTCCACGCAAACCACCAGCAGATCGAGGACGTCGGAAAGCTGGCTCGCGATCGCGCGCTGGCGCGAGCGCGCTTTGCGTCCAAGCAAGTAGCTTGGAATGAATGCGCCAACGCCCGCGCCGCAAGCGAGTAGAACCGCCGCGACGGCGTCGGGGCGGCGGGTGACAAGCGCAATCGCAAGACCAACAATTGCGCCCGCCGCCGTGGCGGCCATCCGCGCGGCGTGAAAAGTCTCCAGCGCACCTGATCGCATGAAGCCCGCCTGTATCAGCAGACGCGCAATCCTCGCGTTCCTGGCGGTATCGGTTCGCGACTCGGGCAGCCGCGCCGCAATCCATCGAAACACCACGCGCGATACCGATGCGGCATCGCGTATTGCGGCAACGTCGTCGCCAAGGTTCAGCCGCATCTTCAGCGACATGTCGGTTATGCGATCATCAAGGACACGCGGAGAGCCGAACAGCGCGCCGTACAAGGCTACCGACAGCGCAAACATCAGCAGAACGATGGCGACCGTGATGTAGAGCGCGGACATTTTCAGTAGGCGACGTTCAGGAGCTTGCGAATGGTGATGAATGCCATCGCGTCGAGGACGGCTGCGACTTTCAGGATCATCTGGCCCTCCGGGTCGTGGAACAGCGTGTGGGTGTAGCTGGGCTGGATCACGCTGAATGCGGCGAGCAGCACGATCGGCAGCGCGCCGACCACCATCCCGCTCATCCGCGACTGAGCGGTGAGCGACTTGATCTGCTGAGCCAGCCGCTGGCGGGTGCGGACAATTTCGGACAATCTTCCGATTATCTGCGCAAGCGAACTGCCAACCTCGGATTGCACCCGGACCGCCACGGTGAGCAGGCGCAGATCTTCGACCGGCACTCGCGAAAGCATCTCCTCTAGCGCGCGCGGCAGCGGAAGTCCGAGCCGCGATTGCTCCAGTACAGAGCGGAACTCGCCTCCGATCGGATCGCCAAACTCAGCGACCACTACCTGAAAGCCGCGCAGCAGCGAATGACCGGCTTCGATAGACGATTTAATCAGGTCCAGCGCAAAAGGAAGCTGAGTGCTGAAGGCCTTAAGCCGCCGCTTGCGGCGAATCCTGATGTAAACGATCGGCAGCGCACCCATCACGAGACCGAGCGCCGCCGACCATATGGGATCGCCCCACATCGCGCCGCCGATCGCGGAGCCGGCGCCGATCATCAGGACCATCATGAGCAGGATGTCGGCGACCGGCAGATATATGCCTGCCTGCCACATCGCCTGTTCGAGTTTCTGGAGCAGATTTATCCGCAGCAGGCCGGCGATCAATCGAGTGGTGGCCGCGGAATGAACCCGTGAGGAGCGCATGATATCGCCGCGATCGTCATTGCGTGGCCGCGCCATCAGGCGCAGGGCGTCGCGGCTGATCGATGGGCGTCCTTCGCGGCGCACGAAAATCAGCGCGCCAATCACGAGCACCAGCAGGGACGCGGCAACCGTAATCGTGACATCCATGCGCCTACCTTGCCGGCGCCTTGGACAGATTCTGGCTCTTTTTGAAGCCGGCGATTTCCAGGCGGGGAGCGTAATGCGAGCGAACGCCGGTCGATCGCAATTGTCCGGCAATCCTGCCGTCGGTGCTGGCCTCGCCGCGAAAAAATTCGTAGAGGTCTTGCATCATGATCATGTCGCCTTCCATGCCGGTAATTTCGGAAATCTTCATCACTTTGCGCGATCCGTCTGAAAGCCGGCTCACGTGCACGATCATGTTTACAGCCGACGCTATCTGCTGGCGCATCGCGCGCTGCGGAATCGAGACGCCGGACAAAAGCATCATCATCTCGAGTCTGCCCAGGCATTCACGGGTCGAGTTCGCGTGAATCGTCGCGATCGAACCGTCATGGCCGGTGGACATCGCCTGCAGCATGTCCAGCACCTCGACTCCGCGCACCTCGCCGACGATGATCCGGTCGGGACGCATCCGCAGGCAATTCCTCACCAGGTCGCGCTGAGTGATTTCGCCCTTGCCTTCGAGGTTCGACGGGCGCGTTTCAAGCCGCACCACGTGCGGCTGCTGCAGAGAAAGCTCGGCGGAGTCCTCGATCGTGACGATACGCTCGTCCGTCGGTACAAAGGCCGACAGACAGTTGAGCATCGTAGTCTTTCCTGAGCCGGTCCCGCCCGCCACGATCACATTCAGGCGCGCGCGCACGACCGCGAGCAGAAACTCAACCACTTCCCAGGTGATGGAGTCTTTCTGGACCAGGTCCGCGATGTCGTAGCGCCTTTTGCCGAAGCGGCGGATCGAAAGCGACGGCCCGTCGAGCGCAAGCGGCGGGATGATGGCGTTGATTCGCGAGCCATCGGGAAGCCGGGCGTCCACCATCGGCGACGCTTCATCGACGCGCCGGCCGACGCGGGAGACGATACGGTCGATAATCAGCATCAGATGCTGATCGTCCTGAAATGCGGCATCGGCCTGATGCAGCTTGCCGAATTTTTCCACATAGACCTGATTCGGTCCGTTGACCAGGATGTCGCTCACGTCGTCGTCGCGCAAAAGCGGCTCGAGCGGCCCGAGACCGAGCAGTTCGTTTTTGATCTCGTCGACAAGCCGGGTGCGATCGGTGTCGGTCAGGAGCCGGCCTTCTTCATTGAGGATGTCGGTGATCGCGCTGGTTACCTTGCCAGACATCACGCCGGGTTCGAGAGTCTCGAGTTTGGACACGTCGATCGTCTCGAACAGGCGATTGTGAACCTTGATTTTAAGGCGACGAGATCCGTCGCTGAGCGCATCTTTGCGCCGTTTCAAAGTGCCGCCGAGAAGCGAGGCCGGAGCCGCGACAGACGGATCGGGCGCTTTGGCCGCATGATTAATACTGGTCAGGCGTTGCGAAAGACTCATTGGTTTCACCTATGCGCGGGTTGCGAGTGCGGATTTGAGCCGCGCGAACAATCCATTTTCGGCTGCGGCGGATTCGGGATCGGCTGGCGCAATTCGCCGCGCCACGTCGTCAAGCGCATGCACCAGCGGCGAGGCCGGCGCGACTTCCCACAGGTTTTTGGCGGTCACTTCCGCGCGCTCGACCGAGCGATCATCAGCGGGCACGCGCGCATACAGTTCGCGCTCAAGCGTCGCCTCGATCTGCTTGTCGGTTATCGGATGAGCCGGCCGGTAGCGGTTCAGAATGAAGTGCGGCTGGATCGAACTCAGTCCAAGCCGTTCGAAGAGATCGATAAACCGCCAGGCGCATCGCGCCGACGTGATCGACTGCTGCAGCACGTAGAAGATGTGATCGGAATGCTCCCATGCCGCGACCGAGTTTTCGTCAACGTGATCGCCGCAGTCGATCAATACGAAATCGAAGAGCTGGCGCATGACTCCAATCACGGTCGCGACGGTCACGTCGCTTACAGTTTCACCTTCTTCGATTCGCTTTGGCGCGGAGAGGAGATAAAGGCCCGAAGGATGCTTAGTCATCGCGGATTCGAGCTGGATTGAATCGAGTTTGCGATCGAGGCGAACCAGCGGCAGTATCGTCGCCTCAGGTTCGAGACCAAGCGTTACACCCAATGCGCCGGTCTGAAGATCGAGATCGAACAGCGCTACCCGCTTGCCGGATCGCCGCAGTGCGATGCCGAGGTTCGCGGCCAGCGAGGTCACGCCAACTCCGCCGGTCACGCTCGCAAACGAACATACCACCCCGCCCTCGCGGCGACTGATGCGCAGGCGGGCTTCGCTGACTTTGAGCAGCGCGCGCGTGGTCTCGCCATTATCAAGCGGCACGAAAAGCAGTTCGTCCGCGCCCGCACGCATCGCGCGCTTCATCAAGGCCGGAGAACGCGAGTCGAGCAGCGCGAATACGGCGGGACGAGGATTGAGCGCCGTCTGCTCGCGAAGAGCCTGGATAGCGCTTGCATCATTAGCGGCAAGCAACACCATCACGACGTCGGGCGATCCGGCGCGATCGGGTGCCGCCGCGGCGCCGTCGATCTCTATTTCGGCGGCGGGTTCGCCGAGCCCTTCTACAAGCGCCTTGATCGCGGCGCGCGATTCATCGCCTTCGCCGATCAGGCGCACCCGTAATCCGCGCGAGACGCCATTACCAGGACCAGTCGATGCCAACTCATCCCCTCCAGCTCCGCGCTAGAAGCGCGGCCGTGACGCGTCCGGCGGATTCACCGGCTCGGTTTTAATCGATTCCGGCGACAGCCGCGCGCTTTCAGGCAACGCCACCTGCGCGCCCGGCGGCAGCGGCGCAACAATGCGCGGAGTTACGCTCATCACGAGATCGGTTTCCGTGGTCGAGTGCGAGGTGGTGCGGAAAAGGCCGCCCAAGTATGGAACGTCGCCCAAGTAGGGAACCTTGTTCACCGTCGAGACCGGATTGTGAAGGATAAGACCCGCGATGATGAGCGTCTGTCCGTCGCGCAGCCGCACCATCGTTTGCGCTCGGCGCGTTACAAAGGCGGGGACGGTGAATCCGAATAATGAGACTCCTTCCGCGTAATTGGGCTGGGAGACTTCGGGTTTGACGAACAGTTCGATCGTGTTGGCGCCGACAACGGTCGGCAGAAACTCGACCGAGGTGCCGAACTGCTTGAACACGATAGAGGTGTTAAGCGCCTGCGCGACGACGATCGGAATTTCGCCGCCAGAAAGAAACTTCGCCGACTCGCCCGAATTGGCGAGCAGGTGCGGTTCGGCAAGAATCTTCGCAAGATTGTGTGTTTCCAGATATTGGAAAAACGACTGGGTCTGAAAATTCGAATTTCCGGCGGAAAGCCCATAGGTGATATTCGGCGAGAGCAAAAGCGGGATAATCTCGCCGCCGGGCGGCAGAATTCCTCCGGCCGAACTGCTGCCCGAAGATTGGAGCTGGGTCGTGGCGCTGTAAGGCGAAGCGACTGCTCCGGGCATCGCCACCATCGAAACTCCGTAATTGGTAAGCGCCATCGACAGGTTGATGCCCTGGTTTTCCATTCGCGAACGATCAAGCTCAGCGACCACGCAGTTGAGCATGACCTGCTGCCTGCCGCCGGTATCCACCCGCACTTGGCGTTCAGCATAATTTCCACGATCGTCCCATACGGTGAGTGTGGTGAACCCGGGAGTGTGCGCGACGAGATTAATCTGATACGGGCTTATTACCTGGATGTCGGCGATTTTTGAGTCGGCAATTGAAACGCGAGTGAGCCGGCGCGCGAAATCGAGCACCTGCGAGGTTCCCTGCATCAGAACGAGCCCGTTGCCCGGCAGATAGTTAGGAGCGGATGGTCCACCGGATAATGAAGGTGTGGCATATGCCGCAACGGCGGGATTGCTCTTCCATTTGCCGATTGGAGTTTCATCCCCGGCGCGGGACGGCGAACGATCTGCCGCGACGGGAGCAAACCCGAAGGAGTCCAACGGAGACTCTGACGGCCGCGGAGCTTGAGCGGCGGCGGGATTGGGTTCCTGGGATTTCGATACTGAAGCCGGCCGCGCGGCGGCGTTCCCAGTCGCTGGTGTCAGCGAAGGAGATATCGCCGCACGCGCTCCGGCACCCTCGCCGCTGTTCGCGTGAGGGCTGTTGCCCGGGCTGAGCGGAGCACCGGGATTCGCGACCCCCTCCACCGCCACATCGTAGTCCACCTGCCGGCCACTATTGTCGATGATACTAATGACCCAGCGACCGCGTTCGGCACCGAGCAGCGTAAGTTTGCCAGGGACTTCGCCATAGACAATGAGTGCGTGAGGATTATCGATAACCTTGATCGTGGGTTTCGCGTCTTTCGCAAGGTTCTGAATTACGTAGGTCTCTCCCGCGGTCAGATTGAGCGGAACACGATCCGGCGCAACAGGCTTATCCGCGGCGACTGCGACTTCGGCGGAGACCGCGAAGGCTATAGCCGCGGCAATCGCGAGCGTTCGTACACATCGTGCAAGCACTCTATTTCCGCGAAGATCCACTCTTAACCTCACAGAATTCACGGCGTTCATTCGCACTCGCTTTGGCTTACGGAATCGCCACGGTTTTCGGCGCCGCGACATAGCCAGTCGCATCCTGCGGCGGATCGGACTCAGACGTGTTGCCTCGAAACACAGTCGCGACTGGTTCGGAGGTGAGCGGCGCAAGCGCCGATGCAGCAGATGGTGGCGCTGGCGAGCGCGGTTGCGCCGGCGCGATATCGTGGTCCGCAAAGTTGTCGGCGCTGAAACTCCCGCGCGACAACGATGATTTCACGAAAGACACTGACTCTTCCGATTTGCCGTCGCGCAGGACCATCACCTTAAGCTCGCGCATCAGAGCCGGCCCGATGGCGTGCTCTCGCGGCGTGGCGGATTGTGAGTTGATTGCGGGCGCGCTGTATCCGTGCAGATCGCGCATATCGACGCCGCTGGTCGCGACGATCTTGTTATCCTCGAAATTGCGCATCGCAAGGCGCAACTGACCCTCGTGACTCGCGAGAGCAAGGGTCTCAGCCTGCTGCGGTGTGACCAACAGGGTTACGACCTTCACAACCTGAGGCTGATCATTTTTCTTTTCGATCTGCTGGGCGACCGCGAGCACTTCGATATCCTGCAGCACGGTCCGGGAGAAGGATGGTATGTTGCGGCCCGAACCTGACACCGATACCAGCACATCGACATGCGCTCGCGGCTGCACGAATCCCGCTATGTCGCTGACTTCGTCGACCTGCACCGCCATCGCACGCATACCGTTCGGTATGAGCAGCGGCATCACCCCGGAAGCCTTTTCAGGCGAAAACAATTTGCTTGCGACTATTGGTTCGTTCGCAACGATTTCGATTTTGACGAATGAATTGAGCAGCGCCTGGGAATCGGTGAAGGCGCCGAATGGCACACTGTCGCGCGACCATCGTGCGAGCTTTACCGCCGAGGAATCGATTCGGGTGCCCAGCGGCAAGTCACGGTCCGCGACGACAATATCGACGGTATTCGCGAGCGCCTTCTGAACCTCGGCCTCGCGTCTTTTCAACGCGGAGAAGACGATTATCGCAGCGAGCACCGCCGCAATTCCCGCCAGTACCGCAAAAGCTAACGGCCTTCTCATCCGTTGTCCCCTCCGTTCCGCCCGCTCACGCGGCCCGGTCCGGGATAACTTGTTTCGATTTTCGCCCGCGCCTACCCGGCAGTTGGATCAGGCGCGGCAGCCAATTCCCATGAAAACCGCGATGTAGGTGCGCTTCCGAATCGGCCGCACAGAGGCGCAGATCGCGTTTGCACAGCCGGTGGCGAGCGCTCAGCGCTTCGCCACCGGCCAAACCTGGCTTCGAGTTTACGAAGACGAACCCTTCAGGGTGTTGGTGACGTTGCTGATGAGCGTGTTGATGCCGCCTTCCAGGCCCTGGTAGGCGACGTAGCCGGCAACCGCGATCGCGGCCACGATCAAAACGTACTCAGTCATTGTCTGTCCCTTGCTGCTCATCAATTTCGCCCGCATTTTGAGTAGCCAGTTGTTCATCGTTATGCCCTCGCTCGTCGATTTTTTCCGATGCCGAATGCATCGCGCTTCGCGAGGGCATAGTTGCAGGCGCCATGCCATAAAGTGAATTTCACAGCCTTTGCGGCAAACTCATGCATTTTTAAGGCATTTACACGTGTTTGTGGGCCACTGCCGTTCTGGACTGGGACCACCGTTGAAGAAAGACATTCCGCGCGATGATCCAATCTGAATCATCGATGTACCGGGAATAGCCATGTGCCTAATGCTATTCGCTTCTAGTTAATAGAAGCGACTGTCGGTCACATTCGACAAGCGGCGACAGGATAAGCATGCGCGAACTGAGTAAAGGAAAACTCAGTCGATCGCCAGCCGGTCGGCGTGAAATTCGCATGAGAAGACCGGCGTGCGGCTCCATGAATAAAGGCACAGGTGCTGCTGTCCAAAATAATGAAGTCGCGGAAGTCCGCCCCGCCCTCGGAGATGCGGTCGGAGCGGTTCAAGTTGCTTGTTACTTCATCACTAGCGGCGACGCGAATCGTCTCCGGAACCCGCCGCGTAACATAATGGAGGCAGAGTATGTTCAGACCGGGTAAAGACAAGGGAATCGCCTCGCCGATCCCGCTAGGGTTGGCGGCACTCGCGACTACCACGTTCCTGATGGGCTTCGGAATAATTTTCCAGTCGCCGATCACTTGGGCTCCTTATATGCCCCAAGCGCTCTTGTTTGGCGGCTTGATTGAGATTCTGGCAGGAATGTGGGCGTTTGCGTATGGCGACGCGATGGGCGCCACCGCGTTTACCTTTCTGGGCGCATTCTACGGATGGTGGGCCTTCGCGCACATGACGTTCTTCGGCCTGCACGCAGCCAGTGCGGCCGCAATCGGCAGCATGGGAATGGTCTTCCTGGTCATCGGAGCGGTAACCTTCTACCTGTGGATCGCCTCGTTCTATGAATTCGCCGCGATGAACCTGATGTTGCTGTTCCTGTGGGTGTCGTACGTTCTGATTGCGGTAGCAAGCTTTACCGCGGTCGACGTGATCGGCCTGATTGGCGGAATTTGCTCGCTGATCTCGGGCTTGATCGGTGCTTACGGCTCCTTCGCCACCCTGTACAACGCGACCAGTCTGCAAGAAGTGGTGCCCGTGGGCGAGCCTACCGCGGTCCGCGAGCGAGCCGAAATGGAAGAGCGCGAGCGTATTCGCCGAATCCACGCGGTGGATCACGTTCACGAAGCTGGCGCCCATGCTTGATTAGCATCGGCGCGCGCGCCGGAGTGCTTCTGCTCCGGCGCGCAACTTCCATCTCGCCGATAGAAAATTCTTCTGGAAAGCTAATAAAGAATCGACGGTAGATACGCGCCCGTCGGTTCGTTGTAGAGGCCGATGGTCATGAGAGTTAGCGGCTGTATCACTCTGAGACCTTTGGCAAGACACCAGCGCATCAGCTCGCCGTTGCCAGTGGGCACCAGGAACCCTGCCCCCTCGAATGATTTCGCCGCAGCTATAAGCGCTTTGAGATCATCGTTGGTCTCGGCGACTGCATGACCGAAAAATGCGATCTGGGTCGTATAAGCGGTTATTCGGCCTGCGCGTTCGACCACCATAGCCGAGCCGCGACTGATTGCCGCTCTCAGCTCCCCGTCTCGATGGTGACCGTGAACGGAAAAGCAGAGACGCTTACAGGCAGTGCCGTCCTCCCCACGCGCGGGGCGAACTTTGTATCCGGCAAATGTTTCGCCAATCGGAGGCCCTTGCATGCAGGAAAGATGCTCCCGGGTGTCAAAGCCGAGCTTGAGGTAAAGCGATAGCGACCGGCAGTGGTAGCCGGCTTGGACCAGGCGCACGCCCGCAAATCGCCCGCGCTCAGCACGATCCATCACTGCGAGCATGAGTTGCCGCCCTGCTCCGTGATTTTGCACCGCAGGATCAACCGAAATCGGGCCGATGCCGGCAATCGGATTACGCTCGTCCAGGAAATTGCTCCCAATGACCCGTCCGCTCACTTCGGCCACGACTCCGTGGAAACCACCGCTTGAAATCACGGTCGAAATCGCGCGTATTCCATTCTCCAGGGACGGAAAATCGGATGGAAAATTGTGTTCAGCCGCGATACTCGAGAAAGCCTCGTGACAGATTTTGCCACAGACCTCCACATCAGAGATGGTCGCCTCGCGCAGTTTTAGCTCCATAGACATCTCCTATTCGACGGAATCGAACTCACTCCGCGTAGATGCATCACTTTCCGCTAATCAGAATTAATTCACTCATAACAAGCCGTGGCCGCAACAGCGGGCGACTGATTCGATACCCAGCAAGTCTCGTTTTGATCCATAATCGTCACGTGCGAGAGCGACTCATTCAATCTAGCGCGCTCTGCGTCGCGATCGGTGTGGTCGCAGCAATTTGCGCGGCTGGATGCGCAACCAGCGCGTTAACCTCAGTACGCGCGAAGATGCGGATGGGCGACTACGCGGGCGCTCGCCCGGAACTAGTCGCCCTAGCGGCGCATCCGGACAAGCTCTCAAGCGCCGAGCTTCTGGAGGTAAGGGATGACCTGTGCACGACCGACTACACGATCGGTAAGCCCTCTTTTTCACTGAAGGACCAATACCAAACGTGCAGCGAAGCTGCAGCTATGGCGGGGAGCAGCAGCGGGCCGGTGCTGGCGCGAATCACCGCCGAAATCGCGGACAATGATACGCAAAAGGTTACCTCGGCGCTTAAGGCAGGCGACCTGGCCGGCGCTGAAGCGGCCGCTGAAGATTACGAGTCGCTGCCGGAGAACAACCAGACGCTCGTTCGATCATGGTCAGATAAAATGTGGCTGCTGGTGAATAGCGAGAGCAAGCACCATCCACATGTGAGGAAGGCGGCTCTTGCCAATGCGGTCATGGCGCTGCGGCATTCGAATCCGAAGCTCGCCTCGATGAGCGATGAAAAATTTCGCGACTGGATCGTCACGACGGCGACAATTGACGGCGTGCCGATGATCGAAAATCCACCGCTCTCAAAACACGGTGTTCTGAAGCTGAAAGTCGCCCAGCAGTCACTCCCAATCGCGGCGCTGCATCTTGACCGCTTCGCGACAATCAACGATGGGGTTGCCGCGCGATGCCGCTGCGACGCACGTACCGACATCGGAATCGGCCCAAGCCGATTTCCCGCTTACGTGGCGCGCCTTGACGCGGAGAATAAACGCTCCGAGGTCCTTATTCTGCTGAGCGGCGCCAGTATTGGGCCGCGCCTGTCAAGCCGCTAGTCGGCAGGTTCGTATCCGCGCGGTCGCGGGCGAATCGAATGCCACAGCGACCTCCAGCTATTGACCCATCCGACGCGGAACCGTTCGAGATAGAGATAAATCACCGGGGTGGTGAAAAGCGTCAGCATCTGGCTGACGATTAATCCGCCCACGATCACGATTCCGAGCGGACGGCGCAGCTCCGAACCGGTGCCGCTGCCGAGCGCCAGCGGAAGTCCACCCAAAATCGCCGCCATCGTGGTCATCATGATCGGACGAAAACGCAGGATGCACGCCTGATGAATGGCGTCGAGCGCGGACTTATGTTCGCTGCGCTGCGCTTCGAGCGCGAAATCGATCATCATTATCGCGTTTTTCTTCACTATACCGATGAGCAGGATGATTCCGATTAGTGCGATGATCGTAAGGTCGGTATGAAACAGCATCAGCGCGAGCAGCGCGCCGACCCCAGCGGAAGGCAGGGTCGAAAGAATTGTGATCGGATGAATGTAACTCTCGTACAGGATGCCGAGCACGATATAAACCGCGAGCAGCGCCGCCGCGATCAGCATCGGTTCGTTCGCAAGCGAGCTTTCGAACGCTTCCGCGGTTCCCTGAAAACTGCCGCTGATACTCGCCGGCATGTGGATTTCGGATTCCGCCTGGTCGATCAGTTCAACCGCGTCGCCGAGCGAAACACCCGGCCCAAGATTGAATGAAAACGTTACCGACGGAAACTGACCCTGGTGATTGACGGCAAGCGCGGTCGTTCCTGACTCGTAATGGATGAAAGTCGAAAGCGGCACCTCCTGACCGCTATTGGTGCGAACATAGATCTGATGCAGAGTCTCCGGGTTCTGCCAGAACTGCGGCGCCACTTCCATGACCACGTAATACTGGTTGAGCTGGGTATACATGGTCGAGACTTCGCGCTGGCCAAACGCGTCGTACAGTGTGTTGTCGATCTGGTCAGGCGAAATTCCGAGACGCGAGGCGGTCAGCCGATCGATCACGACGTTGGCCGCCAGGCCGCTGTTTTGCTGATCGCTGCTCACGTCGGTGATGCCCTTAATATGTTCCATTTTGGCCAGCAATCGCGGAGCCCAATGGTTCAGCAGATTCAAGTCCTCGGATTGCAGCGTGTATTGGTATTCCGCATTCGAACTACGTCCGCCGATGCGCAGGTCCTGCGATGCCTGCAAGTAAAGTCTCGCGCCAGAGATGTTGGCGGTTGCCTTGCGCAACCGCGCGATCACGTCCATCGCGCCAACTCGCTCGTCCAGCGGCTTCAGCGTGATGTACATCCTGCCGGTGTTGAGCGCTCCCGCAGTGGATCCGGCGAACCCGATTACATGCTCGACAGCGGGATCGTCGCTTACGATTTTCACAAATTGATTCAGCTTCTGCTGCATCAACTGAAAAGATGTATCCTGGTCAGCGACCAGCGCTCCCATCAGCCGTCCGGTATCCTGTTCGGGGAAAAATCCTTTCGGAATGACGTAGAACATATAGCCGTTGATGGCGATCGTGACGAACACGATCATCAGTGTAAGGAACTGATGCGACAGCACCCAGTTGAGTCCCCTCTCATAGCCGGCCAGCAGCTCGTTGAAGCCGCGCTCAAGGATTCTATAGAGGGGTCCATGGCGGCCTTGGTCGTGCGGACGCAAGAGCTTGGCGCACATCATCGGCGTGGTGGTCAGCGAAATGACCAGCGATACCGCGATCGCGGTTGAAAGCGTAACCGCGAACTCGCGGAACAAACGGCCCACAATTCCGCCCATCACCAGGATCGGAAGGAACACCGCGATGAGCGACAGGCTCATCGAGAGGACAGTGAAGCCGATATTGGATGCGCCCTTAATCGCGGCCTGAAGCGGCGCCATCCCCTGCTCCAGGTAGCGCGAGATATTTTCGACCACGACAATCGCGTCATCCACCACGAAGCCGGTCGAGATGGTCAACGCCATCAGCGACAGGTTGTCCAGGCTATAGCCGAGCAGGTACATGACCCCGAAGGTGCCGATCAGCGACAGCGGAACCGCAACTCCGGGAATCATCGTGGCGCGCACGCTGCGCAGGAACAAAAACACCACCATGATCACCAGTGCCACGGACAGCATCAGGGTGAACTCGACGTCGTTCACCGAAGCGCGAATCGTGGTGGTGCGATCCATCACGACCGAGAGATTGATGGCGGGCGAAATCGACGCCTGCAGCGACGGCATCGCCGCCATGATGTTGTCGTTGGTCTCGATAATGTTCGCGCCGGGCTGGCGAAAGATGATGATCAGAACCGAAGGCTTGTTGTCGACGACGCCGGCATTGCGCACGTCCTGTACCGAATCGCGTACGGTCCCTATATCGGACAGACGGACCGCCGCGCCGTTGTAGTAGGAAACGATCAAGGGCTGGTATTTGTCGGCCTTGAGCAATTGGTCCGTGTCATTGATCATGTACGCGGTATTCGGATTGGCGAACTCGCCCTTGGGGCTATTCGAGTTAGCGTTCGCCAGCACCGATCGCACTTGTTCAAGACCGATTCCGTAGCTGTTGAGTTCGGTCGGATTGAGATCGACGCGCACTGCGGGCAGCGAGCTGCCGCCCACGATCACCTGGCCGACACCTTCGATCTGCGAAAGCTTCTGCGCCAGGATCGAATACGCCGCGTCATACATCTGGCCGCGGGTTTCGGTGTCCGAGGTCAGCGCCACGATCAGGATCGGCGCGTCGGCCGGATTAACCTTACGATATGTCGGATTACTCGGCAGGTTGGTCGGCAACTGGCTGCGCGCCGCGTTGATAGCGGCCTGAACGTCACGCGCCGCCGCGTCGATGTTGCGGCTCAGATCGAACTGCAACACGATCGAGGTCGCGCCCAGCGAACTCGACGAAGTCAGCTCGGTCAGACCCGCGATTCTGCCAAACTGGCGTTCGAGTGGAGTCGCTACCGACGACGCCATCGTCTCCGGACTCGCGCCCGGCAACTGTGCCTGTACCTGGATGGTCGGAAATTCGACCTCCGGCAGCGGTGCTACCGGCAGCATTCTGAAGCCCACGATTCCGGCGAGCGCAAGCGCGATCGTCAGCAGCGTGGTGCCGACCGCATTGCGAATGAAAACCTCGCTCACGAAGCGGGAGCTCCCAGCCTTTCAGTTGCCTCGTCTCTGGCCGGAAGCCGCGCGCCCAGCACCCACGCGGACAGCCGCTCGAAGTACAGGAAAATCACTGGAGTGGTGTAGAGGGTCAGTAGCTGGCTCAGCAAAAGTCCACCGACGATCGTGATTCCCAGAGGACGCCGCAGCTCAGATCCGGTTCCAGTGCCCAGTGCAAGCGGCAAGCCGCCAAGCAGCGCCGCCATCGTGGTCATCATGATCGGCCTGAAGCGCAGGAGGCAGGCCTCGTAGATCGCCTCGCGAGCGGAGCGGCCATGCTCCCGCTGCGCTTCCAGCGCGAAGTCGATCATCATGATCGCGTTTTTCTTCACTATGCCGATCAGCAGGATGATGCCGATAAGCGCGATGACGTTGAGATCTTCGCCGCAAATCATCAGGGCGATAATCGCGCCAACTCCGGCCGATGGGAGCGTGGAGAGAATCGTTATCGGATGAACATAACTTTCGTAGAGGACTCCGAGGACTATGTAAACCACGACCAAGGCCGCGAGTATCAGCATCGGTTCATTGGCGAGCGAGGCCTGGAACGCCTGGGCCGTGCCCTGGAATGCCGCCTGGATGCTCGCGGGCATCCCGATCTCGGTCTCGAGCTTCTTGATCGCCTCAACCGCATCGCCCAACGAGTAACCGTTGGCAACGTCGAAGGAGATTGTGACTGAAGGGAACTGGCCCTCGTGGTTAACGACCAGCGGTGCAGTGCTCTTCTCTATTTTGGCGAACGTGTCGAGCGGGACCGAAGCGCCTGTTCCAGAAGGAAAATACAAATCGTTCAGTTCGTGCGGCGTGGTTTGAAACGCCGGGTCAACTTCAAGCACGACGTGATACTGGTTCAGTTGCGTGAAGATGGTCGAGACTTGGCGCTGGCCGTATGCGTCGTAGAGAGTGTTATCGACAGACTCGACCGATATCCCGAGGCGTGATGCGGTCGCGCGATCGATAGCGACATCCGCTTCAAGTCCGCCGTTTTGTTGATCGGTCGCTACATTGCGCAACTGAGGCAATGCCTTCATTTTTCCGATCAGCAGTGCGGTCCACTGCGTAAGCTCGGCGGGATTGGGATCCTCAAGACTGTATTGATATTCAGTCCGGCTGATCCGATCCGCGACGGTCAGGTCCTGTACCGCCTGAAGATACAAGGCAATACCGTCGACGGCGGAAGCTTTCTGCTGTAACCGATCGATGACTTGCGAGATGCTCGCGTTTCGGCTGTCATGCGGCTTCAAATTGATCAGGAACCGGCCGCTGTTGACGGTGGTGTTGGTCCCGTCAATGCCGACGAACGAAGACAGGCTTGCAACCGCGGGATCTTGCAGAATGATCCGCGCCAATTCCTGCTGCCGCTCCTCCATAGCTGGAAACGAGATGCTTTGCGGCGCTTCGGTGATGGCCTCGATAACGCCGGTATCTTCAATCGGGAAAAAGCCTTTCGGCGCGATCACGAACAATATGATGGTAAGAACCAGCGTCCCGATCGCGACCGCGAGAGTTTCCGGCTGATGCCGCAGAATCCACCTGAGGGTGGTTCCATAAAACGCGATCAGATCCTCAAACGCCTTCTCCGATTTGCGATAGAACCAGGACTGTTGCGACTCCGGTGTGCGACGGAGCAGCTTCGAGGACATCATCGGCGTAAGCGTCAGCGAAACTATTGCTGACACCAGGATCGTGACCGCCAGCGTGATCGCAAATTCGCGGAACAGCCGGCCCACGATATCGCCCATGAACAGCAGCGGAATCAGCACTGCGATCAGCGATACCGTCAGCGAGACAATCGTGAATCCGATCTGCTTGGAGCCGTTGAGCGCCGCCTGCAAAGGCGGTTGACCCTCCTCTATATAGCGGGAGATGTTCTCGATCATGACGATGGCGTCGTCGACCACGAACCCGGTCGAGATCGTAAGCGCCATCAGGGTCAAGTTGTTCAAGCTGTAGCCGAGCAGGTACATCACGCCGAAGGTCCCGATCAGCGAAAGAGGAACGGCGACGCTTGGAATAATGGTGGCTGCGAGATTGCGCAGGAAAAGGAAGATGACCAACACGACCAGCGCTACCGTCAGCATCAGCTCGAATTGAACGTCCGCGACCGAAGCTCGAATCGTTTGCGTGCGGTCAGTTAGAATCAGAACCTTGACCGAAGACGGCAGGCCCGCTTGAAGCTTCGGCAAAAGCTGCTTGATCGAGTCGACCACCGAAATGATGTTCGCGCCGGGCTGGCGCTGAACATTCATGATCACGGCGGGCGTGATATTCATCCACGCCGCTTGCTTTACATTCTCGGCCCCATCCACTACCCGCGCGACATCGGACAGATGAACCGGCGCTCCGTTTTGATAGGTGAGGATCAGCGGACGGTAATCCTTGGCGGTAAGCAACTGATCGTTAGCGCCAATTGTGTACGCCTGGCTTGGCCCGTCGAAATTTCCTTTAGCCTCGTCGACGTTCGCATCGGCTATCGCGGTCCGCAGATCCTCCATGCTGAGACCATAGGAGGCGAGTTGAGTCGGATTGGCCTCCACGCGCACTGCGGGCTTCTGTCCGCCGCTAATCGTCACTATTCCCACCCCCGGCAACTGCGAAATGCGCGGGGCAAGATGGGTGTCGGCAAGATCCTCAATCTGGTCCAGACGCAACTCGTTAGACGTCAGCGCAAGGGTAAGAATCGGAGCGTCCGCTGGATTCGTCTTCGCGTATATCGGCGGATTCGGAAGATCGGCCGGTAGATATGTCTGCGCGGCATTTATCGCCGCCTGTACTTCCTGTTCGGCGACATCGATGTTCAGGTTGAGTTCGAATTCCAAGGTTATGACTGAGCTGCCGAATGAGCTGCTCGAGGTCATCTGCTTCAGACCTGGAACTTCGCCGATCTGCCGTTCGAGCGGCGCGGTAACCGAGGTTGCCATCACGTCCGGGCTGGCGCCTGGGTAAAAGGTCGTCACCTCGATCGTAGGATAATCGACCTCGGGGAGGGCCGAGACCGGCAGTTCCTTGTACGCGAACGCGCCGGCCAGCAGAATTGCCGCCATCAGCAGCGAAGTCGCGATCGGCCGTAGAATAAATATGCGGGACGGATTCATTGCGACGCGCTTTGGGGAGCGTTTTCCTGCGCCGCGTTGTTCGAGGCCATCTGCAAGTCAACCAGCGCTCCGTTGTGCAACCGGTCAACCCCGTCCGTCACCACGACTTCGCCCGACCTGAGGCCGCTCGCAATCGAGGCGATATCGCCTTCGGTCGCTCCGACAGTAACGGTGCGCCGGGTTGCTTTTCTGTCTTGTCCCACGACGTAAACGTAGGACCCCTGGGAACTGCCACGCTGCACGGCGGCAGCCGGGACCAGAACTACGTTGGGCGTGGTCGAAACCAGCAGTTTCGCGTTGACGAACTGATTCGGAAACAACATGCCGTTGGTATTCGGGAAAAGCGCTTTCAACTTGATGGTGCCGGTGGTAGTCGCGATCTCGTTATCCGTGGTCATGAGTTTGCCGGTGGCGAGCAGGGTCTTGAAATCGCGATCGTAGGCAAGCACCTCTGGTTGCTGGCCGGCATGGAGATCTTCGAGCACTTCTGGCAAATCGTCTTCGGGGATGCTGAAAATCGTTGAAATCGGCTCGATCTGTGTGACCACAACCAGATCTTGCGTTGTCGTAACATAATTGCCCGGGTCGACCAGCCGCAGACCGATTCGCCCGTCAATCGGCGACGTGATGCGCGCGTAGGTGAGTTGAAGCTTGGCGTTATCCACGTTGGCTTTATCCGTGATGATCATGCCGGCATCCTGATCGACCGTGGTGCGCTGATTGTCCAGATCCTGCTCCGCGATCACATTTTCCTTGTAAAGCTCCTCGTCGCGCGAGAGCAGGATTTTCGCGTTCGCCAGGGAAGCCTGATCTTTGGCGAGCGTTCCCTGGGCCTGCTCGAGCTGAACCTGATATGGGCGCGGATCGATCTGAATCAGCAGTTGTCCCGCCTTTACGTTCTGCCCTTCTTTGAAGAGGACCTCCATTATCTCGCCGTTAACCCGAGTCTTGATGGTAACCGTGTTGAGCGGAGTTACGGTCCCGAGTGCAGTCAGGTAATGATTCATGGTGCCGATTTCCGCGGTGACCGCGGTCACCGGCACAGCCGCCATCTGGGCAGCGGCAGCGGCGGCCTTGGCCTGTGCGGCGGCGTTCTCATCCGCCCGAACACGCAGATACACGACGACGCCGATTACAATTGCGGCGATAATCCAGATCCAAGGGTTATGATGCCACGGTTTGCCGGGTCTCTTAGCTGGTCGAAGGACGGGACTTTCAGCGGGCCGCTGCGACGCGTCAGTCGCACGCTCAAGTTTGCTTGTCGGAGAAACCGGGGTCATCTTTTCCTCCGCCACTCACACCTCCCAAACGGGCTTCTGGCGGCGAGTGCCGAATCTCGCGAGCGTCGGTTTCGAGCTCGATAGTTGTTGCCGTTGTCACATCCTGAGCCGGACATCGCCGCCCGTCGGCGAGATCCTGATCGCCTTTGGCGCCAATGAACCCGTATCGAATTCAGCGCGCCGTCTTCGGGAAACACACCTGAGCGGGCGCTTCGATTAACTCAAGCTCTTCGCTCGTCATTGTTGCAATTTCGGACCCGCGAGTCCATATTCATGAAGGAGATACGCCGCGCAAGCGCCCGGATTTGCCGACCCGCCGCTCGTCAGAGGACCGATAATGCGGCGAGCTGGGATCCGGGTCAATGAAGTAAACAGTCAATGAAGTAAACAGTCAACGAAGTAAAGACGGCTGCGATAGGAAAATGTTTCACAACGCCAGATGCCGTGCCGCGTAAGCGGCTTCTTCGCGGAAATTCGATGAGAACCCCCGCAATTTGCGCGCCATCCAGAGGGCGCGGCAGGCCGGCGACGCCGTTTCTGCGCGAACGTATTCTCGATAGCGCGAGCGCGCTTTTCTCAGAGAAGCAGTTCGATAGCGTCCGAATCGACGAAGTCGCCGCCCGCGCACAGGTTGGCAAGGGCAGCGTCTACCGCAATTTCAAATCCAAGGAACAGCTCTACGCCACCGTAGTTATCAAAAGCTTTGTCCAGTTGCAGCAGCAAGTTCGCGAAGCGCTTCGCGATGCGCGCTCCACCCGCGATCAGGTCACCACTATCGTGACGCACACGCTGCGTTTTTTCCGCGACCGGCGAGAGTTCTCGGCGCTGATGCGCGACCCGCGGGCGCTACCGCGGGCTCAAGAACGCGCGTTTCGAAAGGAACGCGAAAAGCTAGCTCTGATGCTCGCCGAAGTGCTTGCGCGAGGTATGGATTCGGGCTCAATTCGTTCCGATATCGCGCCGCGGGTTGCCGCGGAATCCACTCTCGGAATGATCCGCGGCCTTAATCGGCACGGACGCGAACTGGCGCCGCCCGATGCGGCGGTTAGAACGATCATGGCGATTCTGTTCGAGGGAATCACGCGCGACACCTTCGACA
>JASHOJ010000068.1 GCA_030041155.1 Candidatus Binataceae bacterium
GAAACTTCTGGGCGCCGAATCCGCGCCACAATTCCCGGCGGCGCGCCCGTGGTAATCCTTCATCGAAGGAGATCGAAGGCGGCGTGCTGCCGGCGACGCTCCTTAGATGGTACCTGTGGGTGCATATTCTGGCCGGATGGATCATCACGCCGCTGTTGTTCGCGGGGTTGGCCGGGCTCATCCGCCCCGGCTAAACCTGCTAACAGGGTCGAAACGTCGGCGGCCGTCGATTGTGCGCGCGGTTAGGCGGCGAGGGTCTTGCCAAAGAAGGTGAACACTTTTTGCCATCCGTCCTGCGCCTGCTCGGGCCGGTAGTTAGGACGATACCAGGCGAAAAACGCATGCCCCGCCTGATCGTAGCGATGGAATTCGTACTTCTTGCCGAAGCGCTTGAGCGCTGCCTCGGTCAAGTTAACGTCCTCGGGAGAAGGATTGGTGTCCTGGTTGCCGAACAGCCCCATAATCGGGCAACGAATCCGCTCGGTCAGCTCGATAGGCGCAACTGGTTGAGTTTTGGGCAGCTTCGATCGATCGGCAACCACCACGCTGCCGCCCCAGCAATCCACCGCCGCGTCGATATCGGTAATTCGGCATGCCGCCAGATACGCCTGCCGTCCGCCGGAGCAGAAGCCGATAACACCGACCTTTCCGTTGCTGTTCGACTGAGCTCGCAGAAACGCCGCGGCGCCTTCTACATCGCCGATTACCTGATCGTCAGGCATCCCGCCGCCCGCGCGCGCACGCGCGACCACCTCGGCTGAAGATCCGTCGCCGAGACGGAAATACAGACTCGGCGCGATTGCCGTATAGCCGTGATGAGCGAACTTGTGGGCGACTTCGACGGTCCACTCGTCCCATCCGGGGAAGTGATGAATCACGACCACGCCGGGATATCGTCCCGGCGCGGATGGCTGCGCGTAGTATGCCTCTCCGCTGTCGCCGCCAGCCGCTCGGAAGGCGACCGTCTCCGCCTGAATGCCTCGAAACGCCATCTTTAGCCTCGCTGTTAACGTTCAGTCCGCGAGTGGGATGAAGAGTGAGAGCCGCTCTTCGCCAAGTCCGCGCGAGGTGTGGCCTTTTCCGGTCAGATCCTCCGCCAACAGGATGCCGCCGGGGCCGAGGCGCCGCTTCTCTCCGTCGCTTGCGACGATCTCAACCGTGCCGGTCAGATTCACCACGAACTGGCGGCGCGGCGCGTTGTGCCAATCGATGAAATATTCACCCGTGTGCCGGAACATCACTCCTTTAGCGGCGATCATCTCGGAGATCGAGCCGGCGCCGGCGGGTCCCGGCTTCATCGCGATCTCCACGTCTTCAAAGTGCGATTCGCCCTTGCTGTCGGCATATATGCGCGTGTATTTCATGGCTTTGCTCCACCTATAGTCCAGTACTTCGGATTTCGGAACTGAATACGAGCGCTCGGGTTTTGCGCCATCCCTCACGGCGATAGAATTTTCGCCGCGGGTGCGCCATCAGGGGCTGCCAGGAGAAGATGCAATGATCGTCGAGACTCATTGCCACATAATTTCGGAAGATCAGCGAAAATATCCACGGCAAACCGGTCCGAAACCGGCCGCATGGATTCGCGATCTATCGGCCGAGGAATTCTTGAAGCTGATGCTTGGCGCGGGCGTCGATCGCGCGATCCTGGTGCAGGCATTCGGCGCATATAAGTGCGACAATCGCTACGTCGCCGACGCGGCGGCGCGCTATCCGGATCGATTCGTCGCGGTCTTTATTATCGATCCGTTGCGGCCCGACGCATGCGCGACCCTCGAGGATGGCATGGCTCTGGGGCTGGCTGGGATGCGCCTGGTCACGTGGACCGATCCGCCAACGCTGCTCGACGATGCGCGGATCAATCCGCTGTGGAAACGCGCGGCGGAGTTGAAGATTCCAGTTTGCGTACTGACCACTTTCGATCAGGTACCGCGGCTCGGCGCGGTGGCCGCGCGATTTCCCGAGCTGCGCCTCGCGCTCGATCATCTCGGGCTTCCATCGTTAAGCTCAGGCCCGGTTCGTGGGCTTGCGCCTGCGCTATTCGAATTGGCGCGCTTTCCAAACGTTTACGGAAAATTTTCCTCGTGGACGATTGGCAGCCTTACTCGAAACAGCGAATCCGCGTGCGCCGAGTTCTTTCGCAGGCTGGTTGACGCGTTCGGGCCGCGGCGCCTGATGTAGGGATCCAATTTTCCCGCAAGTAATGAATTGAGCTACAAAGGCTTTGTCGACCTTGCGCAGGAGAAGCTTGCGTTTCTTTCGGCGGATAAGCGGCGCTGGGTTTTTAGCGGCACGGCGCTAAACCTCTGGCCGGCGCTGGCCGGCAAGGCGTGATAGTCACTTATCCGAGTGATAAGTTGAGTATCGCGGGACAATCGTGAGCTGACATTTTTGCGATTAAAATCGATTTGTTGAAAACTCAAATACTAAATCGCACCGCGGCGACCGTGGCGATAGGACTGGTTGTGATATTTGCGGCGGCGGCGCTCTGGCACATCCTGGCGACGCCAAGTAACCAATACGGCTACAACGTTCGGAGTTACGGCGCGCGGGGGAACGGGATCGCCATCGACACCGCATCCCTTCAGGCAGCGATCGACGCGGCCGCACGGGGCGGCGGCGGGACGGTAATTGTGCCGCCCGGCCGCTACCTGAGCGGCACGCTTCATCTCAGAAGCGGCGTTTCAATCCGCTTGGCCGCCGGCGCCACGCTGGTTGCGGACCGCGACGACGCCGATTTCGATCGCTATGAAGCCTTATCGCCCGGAAGCATCACCGCCGCGAAAGCCACCTGGATCGTGCCACCGCGCATGCGGCGCGCCGCGTTCGAGGGTGAGCGCGCCGCGATCATGCCAACCACGGTCGACGACCCGGATACCACTTACGCTCACTATTCGCTGATCGCCGGCGACGGGGTCCGGGATGTCACTATAGAGGGTGCGGGCGCGATCGACGGCAATCGCAGCCGGCGCGGCGGTCCGAAATTGATCGCGTTCAAGAACTGCCGCCATGTCGCCGTGCGCGGTATCACGCTGCGCAACGCTCCCAACTACAACATCAGTCTGATCGGGGTGCGCGCCGCGGATATAGATAATGTCACAATAGTCAATGGCTATGCGGACGGAATTGATCCTGACAATTCGCAGTTCGTGCGAATAACCAATTGCTATATCGATACCTGGGACGACGCGATCTGCACCAAGGCGAGCCTCGCGCTGGGGCGCCGGATGGCCACCGAGAATGTGGTAATCAGCAACTGCATTCTCAGGACTTCGAGCAACGGATTCAAATTCGGCACCGAGAGCGAAGGCGACTTGCGCGATCTCGCATTGAGCAACTGCGAAATTCTTCGCCGCGCTCATGGCCGAGCGCCGATCTGCGGCATCGCGATAGAATCGGTTGACGGAGGCAGCGTCAGCGGCGTGGTGATCTCGAACGTCGTGATGCGCGGAGTGCGCACCCCGATTTTTATCCGCCTGGGCGATCGCGGCCGCGGAATGAAGGCGCGTTATCCGGGACGGATCGGCGACGTCACGGTCAGCGACGTCACCGCGATCGGCGCAGTGAGGCCGAGTTCTATCGACGGGCTCTCCGGCTTCCCGATTCGCGATGTGACCCTTGCGAACATCGATACCCGCGAGGTCGGCGGCGGCCGTCAACCGGATTTTGCGGACTTTGCCGTGCCCGAATTACCTCGCGCATATCCGCAGGGCGAGATGTTCGGCGCGCTGCCCGCTTATTCGCTATACGCGCGCCATGTGGATGGGCTGGTGGTGAGCGGCTGGCGCAATCGATGGGTGCGGCCCGACTTGCGACCGGCGGCCGTGTTCGATGACGTGAGCGACTTGCAGATTCGCGGCTTCAACTCGGCGGCGGCTGGCTATGAACCGGTGATCCTGCTGCGCAACGTGGAGCACGCACGTATCGAGGCGATCTCAACCGAAAATCTCCAAAATTCGGATAAGCCATTAATTCGCGCGGACGTTGCCGGCGCGAGGGATATTGCGGTCGCGTCCGGCGTCGAAGTCCGCCATGGAGCGGACGGTCTGGAAATCTTCGGCGGGAATGTCCACTCGCGAGAGCGCGGGTTGCGTTCGCCATCGGCGCGGATGATGCGCCCAATACCGGGTGCCGCGGATTACGAGCGCACGCCGCGGCCTCGACTATCGCCAGACCATCCGCGCGCGTAAGCCTCATTGCCGATTCGCGGGTCTCGGCTCTGCGTCAGTTTGCGACGTGCGCTGTGCGGCGGGGCGTATTCATGCCTCTCGCGACCGCGCCACGCGTCGTGCGGAGCCTTGCAACCATCCGAGCGCGGATCGTATTCGTTTTTCTTGCGTGCGGCGGATGAACGCGCCGAGCGCTTGGCAGGCTGTGTTGCGGATTAAGGCGCGGGTTCATTCAATCAACGATGGTCGGGAGCTAACTCTTGTTCAAACGTGTATTGATTGCGAATCGAGGTGAAATTGCGATCCGTATTGCGCGGGCCGCGTCGGCGATGGGCATTGAGTCGGTCAGCGTGTACGCGCCTGCTGATGCGCTTTCGCTGCATACCCGGATGACGACCGAGTCGCGCGCGCTCAGCGCGAGCGCGGGCGATCCGGTTCGCGCCTACCTTGATATCGAGGGTTTGATCGACGCCGCGAAGGCGACCCGCTGCGACAGCGTTCATCCCGGCTACGGTTTTCTGTCCGAGAATGCCGGTTTCGCCGCGCGATGCGCTGAAGCCGGAATCACATTCATTGGACCGCGGCCCGAGACGCTGGCGCTGTTCGGCGACAAGGTAAAAGCGAGGGAGCTTGCGCGCTCACTCGGGGTTCCGACCGTTCCGGGCAGCGCCGCGGCATTGGCGAGCGCCGAAGAGGCGAGGGCGGTCGCGGCGAAAATTGGCTATCCGATAATGCTCAAAGCGGCCGCCGGAGGCGGAGGCCGCGGGATGCGCAATGTGGCCGTCGCCGACGAGATGGCATCGGCGTTTGCGCGATGCCAGAGCGAAGCGCTGGCGGCGTTCGGCAACGGTTCGGTGTTCGTCGAAAAACTCATCGAACGGCCGCGGCATATCGAGGTGCAAATTCTGGCGGACGGCGAGGGCAAGGTCATTCATCTTTACGAGCGCGACTGCTCGGTCCAGCTGCGAAATCAGAAGGTGATTGAGATAGCGCCGGCGCCGAACCTCGACGCTGGGCTGCGGCGCAGGATTCTGGACGATGCTATTCGTCTTGCACGCGCGGCTGGCTATGTGAACGCGGGAACTTTCGAGTTCCTGGTCTGCCCAGAGCGCGGCGACCACTTTTTTATCGAGTGCAACCCGCGCATCCAGGTGGAGCACACGGTGACCGAGCAGGTGACGGGAATCGATCTGGTCGAGTCGCAGTTCCGGATCGCCGCCGGAGAGCCGCTCTCGGCGCTTGGAATCGCGGAGCAGGAGTCGATCGATGCGCCGCGCGGCTTTGCGGTTGAGGCGCGTATCGTCGCGTCAGGTGCCGGCGTGTTGACCGCATACAAGGAGCCGGCGGGACCAGGAGTGCGGGTGGATTCGTGCGGCTATCTTGGCTACGCGCCGCCGCCGCAATTCGATCCGATGTTTGCGAAGCTGGTCTGCCAGTCGAATTCAAGCCGTTCGTTCGCCTCGGCGCTCGATCACTCGGTGCGCGCAATCGACGAGTTTCACATCGGCGGCCTGCCGACCAATTTAAGACAACTGCGCGCGATCCTGACCCATCCGGCGGTAAGAGCGGGCGACGCTCGGACCAGCTTTTTCGCTGAGAATCCTGATCTTGCCGCGCCGCTTACCGTACGCGTGGCCGGTCCGGGCGCGTTATCCCTGCTCGAGCAGCAGGCGACCGCGCTGCGCGGAGGCAAGACAGCGCTTGCGGCCTTGCAGGCGGGATTCACGAGCTTGTCCGTGCCAAGCGGCCAGCAAGGAATCGCGAGCCCGATGGCGGGATCGGTGATCGAGTTGCCGGTCAAAGCGGGCGCGGTGGTGGAGGCGGGCGCTACCCTGATGGTCATCAGCTCGATGAAAATGGAGACCGCGATCACCGCGCCATGCGCGGGCGTGGTCACCGAACTCAGGCCGGCTGAAATCGGTGCGACGGTCGCGGCCGGGCAGATTATCGCGACTATCGCTCCCGCCGGACGCCGCGCCGACGCGAACTCGCCGCATCATTATGGCGACGACTCATGGGCGCCGCTGCTTGGCGAGGTCAAGGCGTTGCAAGAAATCGCGCGTCGCCGTTTCGAGCCAGGCTCGACTGATCCGGGCGTTGTTCGGCAGCGCAGCCGCGGCAAGCTGACATGCCGCGAACGAATCGATCTCCTGCTGGATTCGGGCAGCTTTCACGAGGTCGGCAGTCTGGCCGGGTTTGCCGATTACGACGAAGCCGGAAAAGTCACCGGCTTCACGCCCGCAAATCACGTGGGCGGTTGGGGTAAGATCGACCGCAGGACGGTTGTGGTATGCGCCGACGATTTTACTTCGCGCGGCGGGCACGCCGATGGAGCTATCGGCGGCAAAAGCGCACACTTAGACCGTTTGTCACTCGACCTTCACTGCCCGTCAATTCGGCTGCTCGATGGCTCGTCGGGCGGCGGCAGTATCGCCGCGATGGTGCCGAAGCAGCATGCGGCGGGCGAGAGCAGGGCGCAGGAAAGCTCCGGCACGATTGTGGCCGGACGGCCGCGGGTATCGGGCGAGGGCGGTTCGTTTCTGCCGGGGCATCTCGGCAGCAGCATGTTCGTCTCCCAGCTCGGCCAGGTGCCGGTGATAAACCTGCTGCTCGGCAGCGTGGTAGGAATCGGCGCGGCGAAAGCGGTGCTGGGCCATTTCTCGGTGATGGTGCGCGACATCGCGCAATTGTTCGTCGCCGGTCCGCCGGTGGTCAGCCATGCGATGGGTTACGACATTACCAAGGAGGAGCTGGGCGGCTGGCAGGTTCACTGCCGCAACGGCTCGGTCGACAATCTTGCCGAAACCGAGCAGGAGGCGACCGCGATGGCGAAGCGGGTTCTCTCCTACCTGCCATCGAGCGTGTACGAAGTGCCGCCGGTGAGCACGCCCGATGAAGACGATCGCGCTGACCGCCGCGATGAAGAACTGTTCACGATCGTTCCGCGCAAGCGCACGACGACCTTCGACATGCGGCGGGCTATCGCGCTGATTGCGGATCGGGATTCGTTCTTCGAGATCGGTCCACTCTGGGGCACCGATCAAATCACGGGGCTGGTTCGGATGAACGGCTATCCGATGGGCGTCATCGCCTCGGACTGCCGGCATATCAATGGCGGCGCGCTCACCGCGGACGGTTGCGACAAGCTCAAACGTCATCTTGACCTCTGCGACCTGTTCCATCTGCCCCTGCTCAACCTGGTTGACAATCCGGGGTTCGCCGTAGGTCTCGAGCACGAGATCACCGGGACCATCCGCAAGGGCGGCGAGTGGATGATCGCGTTCGCGCAGGTCTCGATTCCGATTTTTACGGTGATAATGCGCCGCAGCTTCGGAGTGGCGGGGAACAACTATGCGACGCCACGCAGCGGCGCAAGCGCCCGCGTCGCGTGGCCCGCGGCGGACGTCGGCGGTATTCCGCCCGAAGGCGGAATCGAGGCCGCCTACAAGCGCCAGCTTGCCGAGGCGGCCGATCCAGCCGCGCTGCGAGCCGAGATCAACGCGCGAATCGAAAGCGCGCGCGGACCGATTGGGCCGCTTAATCGCTTTCAGATGGAGGAGATGATCGATCCGCGCGACACCCGGCGATGGGTTTGCGAATGGGTGGAGAACGCGTATCGAATCATCTCGCAACCCGCGCTGCTCGGGCCGCGCGCCATTCAGTTCAGGCCGTGACGATGCGCTATTGCGCTCCTGCCGCCGCCTGAGCGGGAGGCTGCGAAAGGAAGTGCAGTATCGATTCGTTGAACATCACGGGATCCTGAAGAAACGCGAAGTGGCTTACCTCGGGCAGGATGAGCTCGCCGCATCCCGGGATCAGCGAAGCCATGTGGTCGGTGTCCTCGCGTTTAATCGCTTCATCGTGATCCGCATCGACAATCCAGGTCGGCACCTTGATGCTTTTCAACTGATCGTCGGAGAAATTCGGCTTCGTCGCCCACAACTGCTCCACGCTTGCGCGAAATGAATTGTACTCAGTGGGAGTCGGCGAAAGCTCCGCATACTCCTTCGCCGCTCGCTGAAAAAAAGCGTTGAAGACCGTGCTCTTGCTCAAGTCTTTCACGCCGGAGGGATTGGAATTGGCGGCGAATGCGAACAACCTGCTTATGCGATCCGGATGATGGATTGCGATCTCCAGGCCCGTGATCGCACCGTCGCTCCATCCCACCACCGCGGCCTTGCGAATGTGCAGGTAGTCCATCAGCCCAATGACGTCAGACGCCATCAGTTGGTAACGCAGCGGCGTGGCGTTTCGCGTGCTGCGTCCGTGGCCGCGGGTATCCATGACGATCACGTGGTAATGAGCGGCGAGAGCGGGCACCTGCAATCCGAAGTAATTGGAGTTGGCAAGTCCGCCATGCAACAGGATGACCGGCTCGCCGCGGCCGAACTCCGCGTACCATATGCGGACGCCGTTTACCGGTGCGATACCGCTGTGTTCAGGCTTGGGCAGCGTCGGTGTCGGCGGCAGACGCGTCCACGGGTATTGAGCGTGCGCCGAGCGCGAAACGAACAGTGCGCTGACCATAAGGCCGAGTGCCAGAACGATGCTTAGAGCGGGACGCGCCGAATCAACGGCGCTTAGGTGCTTGTGCTCGAAACCTTTGCGAGTATCCATTGCCTTCCCTATGAAGATTCCAGTGTTAGACACGTGGTTAGCCATTTAACGTTTTTCTGATCATGTGACATCCTTAACGCGGTCAGGGTCGAGGCCCTTAAGTCGCGTCGGCGCGCCATAGCGTTTGCGTTCGTCGCGCGCGTCCTTTGCCTGTGAACGTAGCCCGCACTTCATATAGCTCGGTACTCTCGACCGCGTCGAGTATCTTCGCGATCTCGATTGGTTTTGGTTCGGCTGCTTGTCCGCCAGCCGGTGTACCGGTCGAGCCTCTTGACTGAATGAATCATTCAGTTATATATCGGGTGTTTGCGTTTCGGACGCGCCGCTTGATCGAGAACATTATGGCCCGAACCAGACCAGCTGATCGTATTCCGAAGCTCATCACCGCTGCGGTCCGCGTTTTTGCGACCAAAGGCTTTCGCCGCGCGCAGATGGCCGATATCGCGCATGAAATGGGAGTGTCGGCGGGGCTGCTTTACAACTACGTCGAGAGCAAAGAGGCGCTCTTTTATTTGGTTGTCGATCGAAGCGTCTATCTGCCGCGTGAGCGGACCTTCGGCCAGGCGCCGTCCGCGCAGGCATTGTCGTTTCCGGTGCGCACTCCGCCGGCGGGCGCGATTGTCAGGCGAATAGGCGAACGCTTTCGGGTCGAAGCCGCAACGCCGGCGCTTTCGGAGGCTCTCAAGCGCCCGCGCGCCATTGTCGCGTCTGTGGAGTTGGAGTCGGTTGCTCGCGAGGTTTATTCGAGCCTGTATAAAATGGCTCACCTGACAGCGATTCTCGATCAGTCGGTGCATGACCTGCCGGAACTTGCAGACATGTATTACGGCAGGATGCGCGGCGGACTCGTCGCGCGGTTGGCGCGTTACATCGAGTCGCGAGTCGAAGCGGGGCAGTTTCGGCGGGTGCCTAATCCTGTGGCGGCCGCACGGCTTATCATCGAGATCGCGACCTGGTTTGCGCGCAACCGCCGCGGTGATCCCTATTCGCGCGATATCGATGACCTGACCGCGGAGGAGACGACGGTTGACTTCATCGTGAACTCGCTTCTCGCGCAGTCACAAGGTCGGCCAAAACCAAGGAAGACCGAGAAAACGTCCGGTGCCGCGGATCGGTCATCGGAAATTCCTCGTCTGGATCAATGAATCTGAATTTGCCGTTGCATATG
>JASHOJ010000069.1 GCA_030041155.1 Candidatus Binataceae bacterium
GCCAAGCTTGAAGCGGTCATTGCCGTGCTCGATCATCGATCCCCGATCCCCGATCCGACTGCACTCAATCACGATCAGGTATCCGGCGCATCTGCGGATGCAGCATCCGCTTCTTCCTGCTCCATCCAGTCGAGCCCGGGCCTGCTGGTTGCGGAGAAGACCTACGACAGCTCGCATCCCGATTATGACGCATCAGCCGCGCGCAACTTTCCGGGAAAGATCATTAACGTCGATCTGCCTTGCAATAATCGTGTGTACCGGGAACTGAAAAAACTCGCGAAAGGCGGCGAAATACCGTACGAGCTGTTGCAGCTCACGCTCGATGCGATGCTGGAAGAGGCAAAGGCGGTTCCCCATGCCGATCTTGTATTGCGCCGCTGTGACGCGCTCAAAGAATACTTGGCCGATCTCGAGGCGCGCTATTGCGCTCACTATATCGCGGGTTGGGTTGGCTTGGAGGATGCTTTGTTCCTCTATTGGCTCGTGCGCCAACTGGACCCCAAGACCATCGTGCAGTGCGGGGTGTGCAACGGCCTCTCATCGGCATTTATGATGTTGGCGCTTGCGAAGAATGGGTCTGACGGCAAGCTGTATCTCATCGATCTGCCGCCGGTGTTCAATCCGAAGGATCCGGCATGGACGATCTCCGGCAAAACCTACGGCATAGTGATTCCGGAGGGAAAAACCTCGGGCTGGCTGGTGCCGGAAGCTTATCGCAGACGGTTCGAACTACAAACCGGCGACGCAAAAATGCTGCTGCCAAGGCTCGTCGACAACCTGCCGACGATCGACATGTTCTACCACGACTCCCGCCATACCTACGATCACATGATGTTTGAGTTTCGCGAGGCCAGACGCAAGCTCGCGCCCGGTGGCCTAGTCGTCGCCGACGACATCGCGTGCGCGGCAGCATTGTGGGATTTCGCCGACGAGACTCACGTCCCCGCCTACAATTTCAGGGGCAAGTCCGGTGTGGCGTTTTTTTGATGGATAAGATTGTATCGAACGTACAATCCGCTCTTCGCGCTTTGTCCATTAGACTTTAGGAAGCAGAGCATATGGGATACGGCTCGCACGCACTTGGAGTGATCGAAAATATCCTCGCGTGCCGCGACAATCTCGGGCAGATCCGTGTCCTCGAACTCGGGGCGCAAGAGATCAACTATGATGTATTGCCGTCAACGATCTTTCATTTCATCTACCGTTTAAATCCACATTTTCGGCGAGCCGACCAGATCGCGCGGCTGTTGCCGGGCTGCTTTGCCGCCCCCGTCTTTCGCGCCGCCAATGTCGGCTACACGTGCATTGATCTTTTTGAGGCGGACGGTGTGGTCCAGCTCGATTTAAACTTAAATCCACTCCCTTTCGAGCATCACGACAAATACGATCTCGTGACGAACATGGGCACGACCGAGCATATTTTTAACCAAGCGCGCACATTCGAGGCGATCCATGATGCAGCCAAGGTCGGCGGCATAATGTTGCATGCCGTTCCCTGCAACGGCCTGTTCAACCACGGCTTGATCAAGTACGAGCCGAGGTTCTTCCTGTTCTTGGCTCATGCCAATAAATACGAGATCGTTCAATGGGACGTCGTTGAAGGCAGGAGACCGGACTACATGCCCGTCAATGACGATATCCCCGGCAGCAGAAATTGGAGCGGGAGAGACCTTACGCAATTGCTCGTGAGATTCGTGCTTCGGAAGCGCAGCAATGCGCCCTTTGTGCAGCCTACCGACGTTGATTTACGTTACGTGCCTGTTGATTTTCCTCCTTCGATCCGCAACGCCATCGCCCCCTCGACATCGAGCCCGCCAACGCTCAAATCGGCTGAGGCCTTGTCCGAGACGAGCCTTCCGGCCGCATGCGCAAGCGCAGCGGCGCCGATCGTGCGTGATCCTCCTTTGCCGAAGCTCGTGCGATTCTTGCAGCTTATCGAGGCGCGATGCGAGGAGGTCGGATGGGGCCCCGAACCTTACGCCTTGGCCGCCACCATGGCGTCGATCGGTTTCGACCGCTATTTCGGCGCCTTGGAATCCGGCTCGCCCGCAACGGCGCGTCAGGCTCTGGACGATATGGTTGCCGGCGCATCGGCCCAAATGGCGGCGTCGCCCGATGGCCAGCCTTGCAGCATCGATTTTGGGTTGGGCTTTCTAGGGACGGGATGGGGAAAGGCCGGTGGGGACGTCCACGGGGGCCGGCCGAGGCATTTTCGCGTAATCGGCCCGAGCGGCCGCTCACGGGTGTTCGTTCGTCTTGCACCCGGCCGCGACTACCGGGTGAGCACTCTGCTTTTTGACGCCGTTCCGGGGGAGGCCGCGCACCGACTCCAAGTAAGTCCCGCGACCGACGGCAAGATCGAGGTCCTCGGCGAGGAGTATTGGCATCGGTCGCGCTTGCCCAAAGAGGCGATAGACCGTCAGTCCGGCCTAATCGAACTCACGCTTGGGGTCGGCGAGGCCGACCAAATGACGCTGCAAAAGATCGTATTCGAGCCAGTGCCGTAGCAGGCGCTGGATTGCCGATCAGTTTGACGCCGCCTTGCGCGACGGCGCCCAGCGCGTCTCAAAATTCATTCGGTCGATCTGCGCTGGCGCATCGAGTGGTTGGGTGCGATGCAGGGTCTGATGGTCGAACGCTATGACATCGCCCGGGGTGCAGTGTGGCGTCCAGCGCCGAGAGCTGCCGAGGTGATCGGCAATCCACTGCTCCGATATGTTTGTGACGCCTGGATTGTCGTCGGGAACATTCACCATGTAGCGGTGGGAACTCACGATGAGTTCAATTGATGGAGCGATTTCGCCCACCTCTGCAAGCGGAATCCAAAAGTTGACTGATCGTTCGATCCCCGCTTGGCCCACGAATGAAAAATCCCGGTGCCAAGGGACTGGCGTTGCCTCGCCGGGCCGGGGAAACTTGCGGTGACGCCTGATCACCGAAAATCCTTCAAGCAGCTCCACTGTCGGGTCGGCAAACGCGGCCTTTGCAACGGTTCCGATCTTGTCCACGATCGCCGCTAGCCGCGCATCGAGTGAGGTGCCGGCGCATCGAAGCGAATTCTTGATTCGGGTCCACGAAAGGTAGCCGCGTGTCAGCAGTCCATCAGAAATCTCCTGGGGCACCTGATCCGGCGGCACACAGGTGGCAATAGTTTCGCCGATTGCAAAGGACAACACGCAAATGTGTTGGAGCGTGGCAACCTCTTGCGGCGAGAGGAAGCCACGAACGAGGAACAAGCCGTTCACTGAGTAAAGAGCGCGCACATCCGCCCGCGCGAACTCAGCGCACTCGATTTCGGGATGGTCCACGACGTCGCCTGTTTTCAGCATGGACGACATAGTTGGGCTTTTGCCATTATCGACGAACACCGGTCAAGGTCTCCTTGATTACTGGAGGGGTTGCCGGTAAACGCTTGATTGGCTTGGCGATGTATATTCCCGATCGTTGCGTTATCATGGTGCCAGGAAGGGGTGTTGCGCCGTGAACGGCGCTTCACTGGGGGCATGGGACACGCTGCGATTGCATTCCCGAGCCGTATATATTCGCCACTCCACTGCGATGCGGTCTAGGCCCACGTCTGCCTCCGTGAAGTGGGAAATTTATTATGAATAATTCAAGGCGCGGACTGAGCGTGGCCCGACCGAACGGGTCTCCAAGTGAGGGAGAATAGCGCTCGTGTCCGGTAAGCTTGGACATTGCATGGGCGGCATTATCGTTGCCGCGATCATCGCGACAGTCGCGCTTGCTTTTCGTTACGGAGTTGATCGGGGAGACGACGGCAAGATCGCCTATACCGGTACCGGACAATTCGTTTTGGCCGTTTGCGGCATCTTCACGCAGATCAAATACGATGCCGGCCGCTATGTCTGTTCTAGCGGCATTCGACAGCAGATGCAGCAGATAGGGCTGTGGTTCGACCTGACGCCGGGCCACCCGGGCTTCAATCCATGGCGGACAGATCCGAACTTTGTCGACAACGCTCTGGACCAAATTTTCACGCTGAAAGCGCCGCCCGAAGGCGGCCTCTGGGCATTCGGCTGGGGAGGAGACGCCGGATATATGGATTTCGTTCAATTTGCTTTCCAGCTTTTCGGTCATACCGTACAGGCGCTCTATTATGGTTTCTTTCTCCTGTTGGCGATTTCCGTCGGTCTGTTTTGCATTCAATTCTGGCGGCATCACTTTGCGCTGTTCACGATGCTTGCATTTGCATTCAGCTTTTCGATTTACTTGCGTTTGCTGCCGCTTCCAGGATGGGAGGCCAATAATAATCCGTCCAGCTTCTGGAGTTTCTTGAACTTGGTGTACCCCCAGGGGCTGGACTCAGTCACTAATCCGCGCGTTCTTTCGCTGTTGACCCTTATACCTCTGTTCCATGCGTTATTTCTGATCGTGTATCGTGTCCGACCCGCCCCGCTGTCGGTCATCCTGTTTACGCCGCAGGCCATGTTGACGGCTGCGGCGGGGGATTTTCGCTCGCTTGCATTCGCTACGCCGCTGGCCCTGACCATTTGCTGCATTATTTCCGTGATGCGCGAGTTGTGGCGCCGCAAGCGGCCGCTGCGCGAAATCTTGCCGTGTTATTGGCCGGCATACGTTATCTTTGCATGCGTCGGCATCAGCGCCGTGCTGCAAGCGAAAACAACGGACCCGAACATTGCCGCAAGCGGGGGCATGCGGTTTCACACGTTTTGGGAGCCGATGTATGTCGATCTGGTGACTCACCCGCAATGGAAAGAGAAATATGCGGCGGAACATTTATGGGCTCACGGCGACGATGTTGCAAGGGTTGGCGTAAAACTATACGAGCAGCGGCACCACCTGCCCCCGTCGATGTCGGACCTGAGCTTCGAGAGGGACGTGCGCGGCGCCTATATAGATTTTGTCCACAACGATCCATGGTACGTCGTTCAGCTCAAATACTACAATGCGCTGACGATCATCCACTACGTCGCGACGGTCATCGCTACGGAATGGACATCGCTGAATTGGCCGCTGCTGATTCTCGCCGTCTTGGTAGCATGTGCACTGGCGTTGCAGATTCGGCGCAAACAGGAGAGCCTGAGGAACTTGATCGTGTTTACGGCGGCGCTGGGCTTGAGCGCGGTCCTGATCGCGATGCCCGTTTGGGCAACGGTGGTCGAAGCTCAGATATTCGCCGATCTCACCCTGTGCTTCGTTGTATTCACGTTTACGGCGGCCCTAGTCATGCTCGTGGCCGCCGCGGTATTTCTGAGTGAGCGCCTGCCAGATTTCGGAAGGGTTTTTCCGTCAAGGATCAACCCGCCGAAGCCGGCGGTTAGAGCGAAATGAGATTAAGTTGATTCGCCGGGATGGTCGTTATTGCGAGGAGCGAAGCGGCGAAGCAATCCAGACTTCTTGCTGGATTGCTTCGCTGGGCCTGTCATCGGACCGCGCGACTTCGCGCGGGTCCGTTGGCTCGCAATGACGATTTGACCTAAAATCATCGCGTTCTTAGTTAACGGCCGATAGATTCGAGTTCCACCGGCCTCGGCGTCTCGTCGAGAATGGCCGCCTCCTTCTCAGAGGCGGCGGCTTTGGCGCGTGTCAACAGCGAATGCAATGTCGGGTTCGGCCGCGCCACGATAAGGCACTGGAAGCCGAATAGTGTCGGCCGCAGCTTGACCGCGATCTTGGCCGCCCGCATCAACAGGCGACCAAAGCGCGAAGATTCGAATACGAATGGCAGCGGCGGAACGATGCCTTCGCTGCGCTCGACGGTAAAGCCCGCCGAGCGCAAGATGCGCCGGAACGTCGCGAAGGTGAATAGACGCCTGTGGGTCAGATCGAGAATGCCGCGCCGGCCGTATTCAAAGCGACCGCACAGCAGTAACAGGCGCATCACTAAGAAACCCATATTGCCGGTCGTGAAGATCAGCTTGACGCCGGACCAAGGCGCGGCAATGCGCCGGAGTTGATCGAGAAAATCTTCCGGTGAAGCCAGGTGCTCCACGACATCGAGTGCCAGCACGTAGTCGAACGCGGCGTCACCAAGGTCGGGAATGCCTGCATCCAGATCCGCCTGGATGAAGTTATCAAACCGGGAGGCCATTGCGCTGCGCTCGATGTCGATCCCGGTGACGGAGCAATTCTTGCGCTCTTTCAGCGCAGCGCCCACGGCGCCGAGACCGCTGCCGAGATCGAGCACGCGGGAACCCGCCGCCACGAGGTCGTAGGCGCGGCTGTGCGTGCTGTCGAATTCGAGCTTGGACGGATACCGTCGGCCGGCGGACGGCCGCGCACAATCGAAACGGCGGTCATAATACAGGCAGAACCGCTGAAGATAGGCTCGCAGCGACGCGCGCAGCACATTGCCCGCATATTTCATGCCGTTCACCCGGCAGATTTCGTCGCCGTAATAGGTCGGGATGAGATGTTCGATGATCCGCTCTTCGGCGAACAGCAACTGGATGATGATCTCGGTGTCGAAGTGGAAATCATTGGTGTTGCGTTCGAAAGGAATCTGCCGCAGCGCCCGGGTGGAATAGACGCGATAGCCGGAATGGAACTCGCTGAGTTTGGTGCCGAGCAGACGATTTTGGCAGGCCGTCAGGATGCGGTTTCCGCAAAACTTGTACAGCGGCATGCCGCCCTTCAATGCCGCCCGTGGATCGAGCATGCGTGAGCCGAAGACCGCGCCGGCGGAAGAATCGCGCAGCACGCGCACGAGCGTCGGCAAAAGCTCCGGGGCGTACTGGCCGTCGCCGTGCAGGAGCGCGACATAGTCGAAGTCGTTTTCGATCGCGTAATGGTATCCAATTTTTTGATTGCCGCCGTAACCCTGATTCACCGGATTATAGAGTACGGTCAGCTTGAAGGGAGCGGCCTGCGAACGAGATAGATCGAGCCCGACTGCAAATGTCCTATCCTGCGAGCCGTCGTCGATTGCTAATATCTCGACGTCGAATTCGTCGGCTAACGAGCCCGGGATCCGTCGAATGACCTTTTCGATGGTCGATTCGGCTTGATAAGCAACGATAAAGACCAGCAGTCGAGGCAACTTCGACATCACTTCCGTCTCGGCAGACGAAAAGCCTCAATCAGTCTAGCAAGCGGCGCCGGAACCGATCAAGAACTGGCCGCTGTCGAGCGTAAAGAAGAGCATGTCGTTGGGCGCTCAGCACGCTCTGCAAGCATTGCGAAGCGTGAATCCGGCCGCCGCCGTTCTGATTTGAAATCCGCCGGCGTGGTCGTATAAGTTGCTCGCGCGGAGCGGTGCTCCCGCATCGGCTGGAGGCAAGCGGCATTGGCGGCGGACGGAACCGATCTGGTCACCGGCGGGGCGGGCTTCATCGGCAGTCATCTCGTCGATCGGTTGCTGGCGCTGGGCCGCGCGGTGCGCGTGCTCGACAGCTTCGTCGTCGGCCGCCGCGCCAACCTTGCCCGGCACGCCGGCCATCCGCGGCTTGAGATCATCGAGGCCGACGTGGCCGACCCTGCCGCGGTCGCCGCCGCGGTCGAAGGCGTCGAGCGGATCTTCCATCTCGCCGCCCGCGCCGACATCGTTCCCTCGATCCAGGAGCCGGAGGCGTATTTCCGCGCCAACGTCGATGGCACCTTCTGCACGCTCGAGGCCGCGCGCCGCCACGGCGTCAAGCGCTTCGTCTATGCCGCCTCCTCGTCCTGCTACGGCATTCCCCCGACCTACCCGACCGCCGAAACCGCTCCCGCCGATCCACGCTACCCCTACGCGCTCACCAAGTATCTCGGCGAGCAACTGGTCTTGCACTGGGCAAGGGTCTACCGGCTGCCGGCGGTGTCGCTGCGCTTCTTCAACGTCTACGGCCCGCGCGCCCGCACCAGCGGCACCTATGGCGCGGTTTTCGGCGTGTTCCTGGCCCAGCTCCTGGCCGGGGAACCCCTCACCGTCGTGGGCGACGGCGAGCAAACCCGGGACTTTACGTTTGTCAGCGATGCCGTCAACGCGTTGATCGCGGTCGTCGAAAGTGACAAAATTGCACAGATTTACAACGTGGGGAGCGGTCATCCGGTCAGCGTGAACGAACTGGTGCGGCTCCTGGGATCGCCGCCCGTGGTGCATATTCCGAAGCGGCCGGGGGAGCCGGATTGCACCTGGGCCGACATCTCCAAGATTCGTCGGGAGCTCGGATGGGAGCCGAAGATCGGCTTTGCCAAGGGCGTGCGGGTGATGCGGGAGCATATCGACTATTGGCGCGACGCGCCGGTGTGGACGGTGTCGCGGATCGCCGAAGCCACGTCTGATTGGTTTCGCTTTTTGCAGGCGGATCACGGGGTAGGGGGGTGAAGATGGGATCAAACGTTGCAAAACTGATCCCCCAGCCGCAACCCCGCCGACCAGGCAGCCCACTGGATAAAGTCAGAACCTTGGCCGAGGTGGCAGCGATCTGCGATCAGAGCCGCCGCGCCGGGCTGATCGTCGTCCAGGCGCACGGGACCTTCGATCTGCTCCATCTCGGCCACGTGCGCCATCTCGAAGCCGCCCGCAAGCTCGGCGACGTGCTGATCGTTACGGTGACGGCCGATCGCTTCGTCAACAAGGGGCCGGGCCGGCCGGTGTTCACAGACAAGCTGCGCGCGGAGATGCTGGCCACGCTCGAATACGTCGATTGGGTCGCCATCAACGACGCCGCCGACGCGGTGAGCGCGATCGAGCGCATCCGGCCGTCGATCTATGTGAAGGGGCAGGACTACCAGAATCCGCAGGGCGACATCACCGGGAAGATCACGCTCGAGCGCGAAGCCATCGAGGCGCACGGCGGGCGCATACATTTTACCGACGAGGTGACGTTCAGTTCCACCGAGCTGATTAATCGCCACCTCAATGTCTTCGAGCCGCACATTCGTGAGCACCTCGACACGCTGCGCCAAAATGGCGGGCTCGACGAGCTGTGCGATCTCATCAACAGCGTCGCCGACTACCGCGTGCTCGTCGTCGGCGATGCCATCATCGACGAATACCAGTACGTGCTGCCGATGCACAAGACGCCCAAGGAAAGCATGATCGCGACCCGCTATCAGGATCGCGAGCTGTTCGCCGGCGGTGTGTTTGCGGCCGCCAATCACGTGGCTTCGTTCTGCAAGCAGGTCGATATCGTCACCTGCCTCGGCGAATTCGACAGCCACGAGGATTTGGTCCGGCAGAGCCTCAAGCCGAACGTGCGGCTCAAGGCGTTCAGGCGGGCGGGAGCCCCGACCACGCTCAAACGCCGCTTCGTCGATCCCTCGTACATGCGCAAGCTGTTCGAGGTCTACTTCATGAACGACGAGCCGCTCACGCCGGACGTGCAACGGGAAGTCGACGACGCCATCGCGGCCGCGATATCGAGCTACGACGTGGTGATCGCCACCGATTTCGGCCATGGCTTGATCGCGCCTTCGTCGATCGACGTGCTGACCGGCAAGTCGCGGTTCCTGGCCGTGAACACGCAGAGCAACAGTGCCAACCTCGGCTACAACCTCATCACCAGGTACCGGCGCGCGGATTACATCTGCATCGACGCGCCGGAGGCGCGCCTCGCGGTGAGCGATCGCCTCTCGAGCGTGGGCGATATCGCGCGCCGGCTGGCCGAAGAACGCATTGATTGCACGAAGATCATCATCACGCAGGGCAAGCACGGCTGCGTCACCTTCGAGGCCGGCGGCATTGTCCATAGTATCCCCGCTTTCGCCAAGAACGTGGTGGACACTGTCGGCGCTGGCGACGCCTTTCTTGCGGTGACGGCACCGCTGGTAGCGGCCGGCGGCCCGATGAGCCATATTGGCTTCATCGGCAACGT
>JASHOJ010000011.1 GCA_030041155.1 Candidatus Binataceae bacterium
GGCCGCGATCCCGGCGAGATTTACGATAAGATCGCAGCGGATTGCGGCGCAACCGTCTATGAGCGTATCGACGCGCCCGCTTCCTTGGAGGAGAAAAAGATCCTGCAATCAATTTCGGCTGACGAAATTGCTATTCGCGATCTCGGCGGAGAAAAAGTCGACGCGGTAGTGACGGTTGCGCCCGGAAATCATGAACCGATCGGAGGTGTAAAGGTCACCGCGCCTGGCGGATGGTTTGCGGCGCGCCCCTCGGGCACCGAGGACGTCTACAAAATTTACGCTGAGAGTTTTGTCGACGAGCCTCATCTGCGCCGCATCCAGGAGGAGGCGCAAACCGCGATAGCGCGAGTCTTTAGAGAGCGTTCGGAGCGCGGCCGGTAAAAAATCCCAAAGCCGCCCCGAGAAGCCCGACCCCTGGGTCAGAATCGGTTCGTTCGCATCATTAATCGAGCATAAGTAAAGCGGAACGGTCGCCGCGGATAGCCTGTTTTCGCGAGCCCGAATGGCATAGCGATTGCTGCATTTCAGTGACCAAGGAGTGTCACGATGAAGACGATCTGTGCAGTAGCCGCGCTGGCTCTGATGGTTGCCGTCCCTGCCTGGGCCCAGAGTCCCGTGCATGGGACATCAGATGCCAGCGATCTTTCAACCGTGCTGAATAAAGCCAATCAAATGAACTATGAGGAAATTCAGGACGCGAATCTTGCCCGCAGCAGAGCCGGCGATAATCAGGCGCTAATGTCATACGCCGACACGCTCAGGGCTGATCATAAGATCAATGAGGACGCGGTCGCCGCGCTTGCCCGGCAAAAGGACGTAACGCTGCACGGAACCAAGACACGTCAGGCGGTCACCGCGAAGCTGCAAAGTCTCAAGGGTGGAGAGTTCAACGAAGCGTTTCTGACCAATGAGATCGCCTCCCACAAGAAAGCGATCGATGAATTCAAATCATTTCAGAGTCAGGCGCAGAACGATCCTGACCTTTCGGTTTACCTGGGACAAACAATTCCTGCGCTGGAAGCACATTTGAAGATGGCTGAGAACCTGAAAAACAGTCTCGGAACGGGACCCAACGCCGAGAATCCGGCAAACAATATGCACATGGCTAACAGTCATGGGCATAACCACTGATGGATAATCGATATTCACAGCGTTACTGCGGATGAAGACCTCAACAACGCCGATCAAATTACTGTTTAAGGCTCCAGAAATGCCCAGCAAGAACCGAAAATATGGACGCAAGGCCTCCCAGAAAGTCGGCCGCGCGATGCATGAGATGAAACGCGGCAAACTGAGATCAGGCAGGTCTGGCAAAAATGTAAAAAGCCGCAAGCAGGCGATAGCCATTGGATTATCGGAGGCGCGCAGATCAGGCGCCAAAGTACCGCCTCGAAAATCCTCTTCCCGCTCAAGCTCCTCTCGATCCAGATCGAAGTCGAAATCGTCCGGGAAATCGAAATCGTCCAGATCGAGATAACAACCAGACCAGACACGGTCTACGCCGCGCGAGCGCGAGCAACCCGTCGCGGCACCCTAAATGATGCCTCGGCAGTTCATTGGAATTCGGTCATCATGCAACCGCTCTCTTCCCGCTGATCGCTGATTGCAAGTCAACTGGGTTCCCATCGCATGAGCGCATTCACGAGACATCTTCCGAAAAGCTGGCCCGGCCGGATTGTGGGCGGAATCGTATGCCTGATCGCGGTAATTATCCTGAGCCTGTTTATCGCGTCGTTTTTTCTTGACGGTTTCGTCCGATCGGAGACGGAAGCGACCTTGAATCGAAACCTTAAGGGCTTTCGCGCAACACTGGGCCACGCCCATCTGCAAATCATCGGAGGAACATTGACCCTGCGCGACCTGGTGATAATCCAGGAGGCGCATCCGTCGCCGCCAGTCGCGAATCTCCGGGAAATCGTGTTCAGCATCAATATTCACGACCTCTTTATCAGGCGCGTCGTGGCCAACGTCTATCTCTGGCAGCCGAGGATTCGTGTAAACGAGGAGCAACTCTCGGCGGAAGAGACCTCAAAGACTCCCATCAGCCAGCAGGGCTGGCAGCAGGCGGTAGAGGAGATCTATCCGTTCAAGATTAACCACTTTCGTATCCAGGATGGCGATGTGGTGTATATCCAGAATCCGAAGCAGAAGCCGCTTCATATGTCGCGGATCTATATTCAGAGCGATAACATTCGAAACATCAGAAGTCCGAACCGCGCTTATCCATCAACTATATATGGAGACTTCGTGGTGTTCGGCTCGGGTCATATGAGTATAAATGGCCAAGCAAATTATCTGGCCGTGCCGATTCCCGGAGTTCGCGCGCGATTCAACATTAAGGACGTGCCGCTGAGCACCTTCGATCCCGAGCTTCGTCAGCTCAATCTCGCGGCCACTGGCGGCCTGTTTTCAGGCGCTGGCGAGCTCGAATACAACGCCAAGGTTTGCCGCGTGAACATCGGCAACGCGAACATCGATCGCGTCGCGCTGGACTATATCCACACGCCGCAAACTGCGCAGGCGGAATCGCGGAGGGTGCAAGAAGCCGGGCAGGAGATCGAGGCGCAGAACAACGGGCAGGCAGTGTTCATATACATGAAGGAGCTGCGCATCCGGGATTCGAGTATTTTATTTAATGATAGGTCGGCGCACCCGCCCTTTCGCGTCTATATGGACGACATGAATTTGACTATGACCAATCTGTCGAACCATCAGCAGAAGAAACCGGGTCAAGTCGGCCTGACGGGTAGGTTCATGGACAGCGGCCAGACCAATATCAAAGGAACCATGGACGCGAGCCGGCAGGGTCCGGATTTCAAGTTGAATCTCGCAATATTAAATACCAACTTGCCTTCGATGAATAATATTTTCAGCTCGTATGGTAAATTTCAGGTCGCAGCCGGCGAGTTTTCGGTTTATTCACAGATGAGCGTGAAAAATAATGAGATGGGCGGCTACGTTAAGCCGATGTTCACACACGTGAAGGTATATAGCCATCAGATGCAGAAGCACGCCAGCGTTGTGCATAAGGCTAAGGAATTGCTGATTGGCGCCGCGTCGCACGTGTTCCGAAATCACCGCACCCAGACCGTAGCAACGCAAGTTCCGATATCGGGCAAGCTTTCGAGCCCGACCATGAACAATTGGCAGGCGTTCGTCGAGGTGTTGCGCAACGCCTTTATCAAGGCGATCGTGCCCGGCTTCAACGACACGGTCGGCGCGGCAGCAGCCGCCAGGTAGCCGCGCAACGACCTCTTTGCCGCATCAACGCAGCGAAAACCGCTCGCCCACCATTTCTTCGCTCTTGCGCCACAAAGCTTCGGCATGATTCGGATCGAGCGCGTACGATCGCACGCCAGTGCGCGACGTCTCGACGTCATTCACCTCCGCGACGTGACAGTCCTCGGAATAACGGCCGCCGACCGCATCGGCTGGCGCGACAAAGCTGCTCCACACCGTGGTCGCGGCACCTTGCGGCACGTTCTTGAAACGTAGCTGGTTGCCGGCGCTGGTCCATGATGCGCGCATCTCCTCGATGAGCTGTGGCGTTAGATACCGCCCGAGCTCGGTCTGGATGCCGCCGGGATGCAGCGACGTGGCGCGCACTCCGCGTGCTTTCAGCCGGTTATCCAGCGCGACCGCATACAGGATGTTAGCGGTTTTGGAACGGCCGTAAGCGGTAAAGGGATGATATGTGGTGCGTTCGAAGTTCGGATCGTCGAGGCTGACGTCGCTTCTGCGATGCCCCGCCGATGAGAGCGTGACGATCCTGGCGCCGCGCCGCAGCAAAGGCACCAGCCGATTCACGAACACGAAGTGCCCGAGATGATTGGTGCCGAACTGAGTCTCGAATCCATCCGAAGTCTTGCCCTGCGGGCACGCCA
>JASHOJ010000070.1 GCA_030041155.1 Candidatus Binataceae bacterium
GCGTTTCCGAGTTCCGGCGCATGCGCGAGCATCGTTTGCCTGAGCGCGTTGCCAATCGACGTAGTCAGCGCAGGCGCGGGCGTGCCGCCATCCTCCGCGAGCAAGCCGCCGCCGATTGTCCGCATCACGCGCGGGATACCGTTCTTGTCGAGCAGCACGACCGAGGTCGATCGGTGCTCCGCCTCGACCACCAGATGCGCCGAAGGAGTCGCGCCGTTGCGCGCCCGCGCGAACATCGCGGCCAGCGCATATGGCGCCAGGGTTACGATTTTGGGATCCAGTCCCGCGCGCGCGAGCAGCGCTAGATGACTTCGCAGATCCTCCTTGCGCGCAAAAGCCGCCAGCACCAGTGAATTGTCGCCATCGCGCCCGAGCCGCGTGAACGCAACCACCGCGCCATCGACCGGAAACGGCAAATGCTCTTCGAGGGCGAACGGAACCACCTGATGCAGCCGGCGCGAGTCGGCGAAGGGAAGCTCCAGGATGCGCTTGGTGATCGCGTCGGTCGGCAGCGCGGAAATAGTGATATCGGGATGGCCGGTCTTCTGGACCAGGCGCTCCAGCGCGGGAACTACGTCGGCTTCATCGGGCCGGCGCTGACCCTCGAACACCCCGACGAACTCAAAGGTATTCCAGGTGCGACTGGCGGCTGCCGCTCGCACCCTGTCCCCGGAGATCTCAACCGCTATAACCCGCTGCGGCATCGATAAATACCGTCGCTAGTCTTCCTGCCAGGCGACCAGTGTTTCGGGACCAACTCCCTGGCGGCGAAACGTCGAGTACACCAGTTTTCGCGAGCCAGCGAAAGTCCCCATTCCGGTGATGGTGAAATAGGTGCTGCTGGTGGTCACCACCTGAGTTAATTCCTGCGCGATCGCGCCCAAGTCCGGCAGATTCCCGATATCGGTGGTGTTAGTGAAGGGCCGAATCGTCCGCGCCGCGATAATCTCCTTCACGTACTGCGGGTCCTGCATCATCTCCGGCAGCAGGCAGGCGAGCACCTCGGGCGGCGCGGTGTTGGCGTTGACCGCGGGTTCGGGAAAGACTGTCAGATACTGGCTCAGGATGTTGAACGTGGTCTCATCGACGCCCTTTATAAGCTTCAAATCGCCGATCGTCGGCATCGGCCCCCCGCGCGGCGCATATGGCGGTTGCAACCCCATGTAGAAATCCATCTTGGCGCCGCCCGGCGATGCGATGTTGCCAGGTTCGATCCAATCGATGATCGCGGGGATAATCTCGGGCGAGACGCCGACGATCATGAACAGCCGCTGCAGCTCGGCGACAAAATCCTGATCGACCTGGCCGTTCTGCGGATTCACCAGGTCGTTTATATTGAGCTTGCGCGCCTCGTCGGTAATCGAAAGACTTACTTCTCCGCCACCAACAGGCATCGGCGGAAACGGAATCGCCCACACGTCCGACAGCGAATCGAACGGAGTCTGGCTCATGCTGTCGGTGCGGGCGTCTTCCGCGAGCAGGCCGAGCCCGACCGATATCGCCGATCGCGCCAGATAGTAGGCGCGCAGCTCATTTGCCTGATTGGCTGCCGACAGATAGCTGAGCGCGGCGGCGGTGCTGAAATCGACCACGATCAGGGTCATCAGGGCGATCCCCATCAGCACCACCAGCAGCGCGATTCCGCGCTCGTTCTTTTTCACCCGCTTCACCACTGCGCCACCGACATCGGGATGATCACTTCGGTTGCGAAGCGAAGATCGCGTCCGTTGGGGGCCGCCATGTCGAGGTCGATCGAAACCGCGAGCGGGAGCTGCATTCCCGGCGAAAGATTATCCGAGTTCCAGGTATCGCCCCATTGGTTTCCGTCGAAATAACGAATACGCAGCGACAGCACGTTATCCGCGATCGTGACCGGCTGGTAGTCGACGTTCGGGTCGAGCCCGTTCTGTTCGGCGCGCTCGAGCAGCAGCCATCCCTCATGATTGGGATTCCTCTTCAGCGAGTAGGTGACAATGTTTTCGCTGCCGTGGCCGGTGATCGAGCGGCGATGCCCCGCGTCCAGTGTCGATACCGAGATCGCATTGGCCGCCTTGCCGCTAAGAAACTGCGCGTTGCCGCGCAGCAGCACCCGGCTCATCGCAACCGGCGTTTGCACCGCACCGCGAATCTCAGCCGTCATCTCCCAGATGATCGAGCGTCCGGCGTGCTCGGCATCCATGCGCCCTTCCGCGTGCAGCTTGCTCGCGGCGACCGCATGAAACGATCCCGCCAGCATCACGAGAATCAGCCCGAGGATCGCAACCGCGAGCATCATCTCGATCAGGGTAAATCCGGGCGCGCAGTTTCGCCGGTTCATTGATCGTTTCCGTTCTGCTGCCCCGGCGCCGGCATCTGCGGAATAGGGTTGTGCAGGAATTCGATCAGGTTGAACGATTTTGTGAACTTCGGCCCATAAAAGATCTGGACCTCCACTTTGCACACGTCGGGAAACGCTCCCGACATCGAGACCACGCGCTGCCAGCGAAAATTCTTGTACTGCTTGGGGAACATCTGCTCAAAGTTGCCCTTGGTCACTCCCGCCTGGGGAAAGCGCTCCAGCTCCGCCTGTGCCATCACCGCCTGAGCGAGCTGAGCCGCGCGCGAGATGTCCTGGCTGTGAATCACGCTCTGAAGGCTCTGATGATGCAGCGCCAGCAGTGCGAGCAGCGCGATGCCCAGCACCGCCATCGCGATCATCACTTCCAGCAGGGTGAACCCGCGCGCCATAGCGCCAATCGCCGGCGCGGTATGGCTTCTGCGAGCAGGCGGAAGCGTCGCGTGCAACAATTTCCGCGTCATTGCTCCATCACCTGCTTTAGATTTTCGTCCCCGTTGACGATTACGACGCGGCCGGTAAGCGGCACGAACACCAGCGTCATCACGTGCCCAGAAAGATCGACCATGTGAATCAGCGTGGCGTCTACGTATCCCTCAGGGTAGAACTGGCAGGCGACCAGCCCTTTGTTGAAAGAGCCCACACCGGCCACCGTGACGTCGCGGATTGCGACCGACGGCGGCATCACGATTGGCCGCCCGCCCATCGTATGATCGGCGACGAACCGCGGATTCATCGAGTACGGATCGAGCCGCTCCACGCTGTACACCTGATGGTTCAGATCGAAGACCAACCGCAGCACGATCTTGTGCGAAGCCGCCTCGTCGTAGAGATAGGACGCGCGTCCGGCCAGGCGCCGGGCCTCGCTCTTGAGCAGCGCCTTGCGATAGCTGCCCATGTACGGCATCGCGAGCGTGAACATCAGCGCCATGATGAAAATCACGATCGAAAGCTCGAGCAGCGTAAAGCCGCGTCCGTACGACTGGCGCCGGTGGGCATGATGGTGCCGAAAGATGACTAATCGCAGGCGCATGAAATCAAGCGGGCGGCTTCGCTCAGTTCGAGCTGCCGTCTATGTCATCGCCGCTCTGCACGCGGTCGGGTCCGTAGGATTTGAGCACGTAGCTGTTGCCGTCACTCTGATAAAAGTACGGCGTTCCCCACGGATCGTTCGGCAGTTTCTCGATATAGCCGCCCTGCTCGTAGTTGGTAGGAACACTTCCGCTGGTGGGCGCCGTGATGAGAGCGTTCAGGCCCTGATCGGTGGTCGGATAGGAACCGTTATCCAGGTAATAGCGGTCGAGCGCCTGCTTGAGTTCCTGGATATCAGCCTGCGCCTTGGTCACCTTGGCGCGATCGGCGACGCCGCGCAGCCGCGGCACGACCATCAGCGCCAGAAGGCCGATGATCATGATGACGACCATGATCTCAATAAGGGTGAAGCCGTCCTGATTGCCTAGCCGCCGCCATCGTCGTGGTGTTTGCATCGTCAAAACTCCCGATCGTAACCGATTCCGCCTATTGCATGATCTGGTTGAGCTGAAATATCGGCATCAGCACGGCGAGCATCATGAATACGATCATCGCCGCCATCGCTAGCGTCATCACCGGCTCCATAATGGTGGTGACCTGGCTGAGCGAGTGCGACACTTCACGCTCGTAGTTGTCGGCCACCCGCTCGAGCATCGATTCCAGCTCGCCCGAGCGCTCGCCGACCCGGATCATCTCGATTAGAAGGGGCGGAAAGAGTCCGCTCTGCGCGAGCGTCTGGCCCATTCCATGCCCCTCGCGGATTTCCTCGCGGCTCTTTTCCACCGCGTCGCGCAACAGGCTGTTGGTCACGACCGCCTTGACCGCGTCCATCGCGGGAAGTAGCTGCACTCCAGAGGCGAGCAAGGTCGCCAGGGTTCGCGCAAAGCGCGCGCAGATGATCCGCACCATGGTCTGGCCCAGATATGGCGCGCGCAGAATCGTGCGGTCGTAGAATGCGCGCCCGCGCGGGGTGCGCAGGCCAAAGATTATTCCCGCAATCGCGCCCAGAATCGCGATCCCGATCAGCATCCAGTAGTTCGTGATCAACGCCGAGAGCCCGAGCAGTAGCTGAGTCGCAAGGGGCAGGGCGGCGTGCTGCTCCTGAAAGATGGTTGCGACCTGCGGCACTACGTAGGTGACCAGGAACGCCATTATCGCGGTGCCGACGCAAATCATGATGATTGGATAGGTGAGCGCGCCCCGAACCTTGGAGATAAATTCCGATTGGCGCTCGCTGTACTCCGCAAGCCGCTCCAGCACCGCCTCCAGCGCCGCGGCCTGCTCGCCCGCCCGCACCATCCCGACGTACAAGTCGGAGAACATCTCGGGATGCACCGCAAGCGCGTCAGCCAGAGAACTGCCCTCGCGCACTCGCTCGCGCACCTGCGAAAGCATCCGCTTCACGCTGGCGCGGTTGGATTGCTCCGAGAGCGCGCCCAGCGCGTCGACCAGTTGCACTCCGGCGCCAAGCAGCGCGCCAAGCTGACGGGTCAGAAGACCGAGTTCCGAAGCCGGGATGCCGCGGCGCGAGAGCAGCGAAAAGCCGGTCTTTTCCTTGATCCGGGCGGCCTCTTCTTCCGCAAGATCGGTGGGAAAAATTCCGGAGTCACGCAGCTTTCCGCGCGCGGTGCGCGGACTGTCGGCATCGATTACGCCTGAGACGGAGCGTCCGTCGCCGGATAGGCCGCGATAAGCGAAGATCGGCATCGTACTGACCCACACTCCCGGTCAGGCGATATCTTCCTGGGTTCTGAGCAGCAGTTCTTCGATTGAGGTCTCGCCGGCCAGCACGCGTCCAGCGCCGTCCTCGCGCAACAGCTTCATTCCGCGCGAGGTGCAATGGCGGCGCAGCGTCGCGCCGTCGCTGTTCTGCATCACCAGCGCGCGGATGTCGTCGTCTATCACCATCAGTTCCTGGATCGCGAGCCGGCCGCGATAACCGCTGTTGCGGCACGCGCGGCATCCCTTGGCGCGGAAGATTGGCCGCGTGACGCCCGCGGTGGTAAGCCCGATTCGGGCCAGCTCCGCCGCCGGGGGCACATACGCCTCGCGGCATTCAAGGCACAGGCGGCGCACCAGCCTCTGCGCCAGCACCGCGAGAATCGACGAGGAAACCAGAAACGGCTCGATTCCGAAGTCGAGCAGCCGTGTGACGGCGCCGAACGAGTCGTTGGTATGAAGCGTGGAGAACACCAGATGCCCGGTCAGCGCGGCCTGAATCGCGATTTCGGCGGTTTCGCCGTCGCGAATCTCGCCGACCATGATCACGTCGGGATCCTGGCGCAATATAGATCGGAGCCCGCTCGCGAAAGTCAGCTCGATCTTCGGGTTCACCTGCATCTGGCCGACGCCGCGCAACTGGTACTCGATCGGATCCTCGATCGTGATGATGTTTTTTTCTGGCGAATTGATGCGGCTGAGGCACGCATAGAGCGTCGTCGATTTGCCTGATCCGGTCGGCCCGGTCGCCAGGATGATACCGTGGCTCTGCCGAATCAGCCGCTCGATTCGCCGGAGATTGTCGCCGCTGAAGCCCAGATGGTCGAGGTTGATATCAACCGCGGCTTGCGCACGATCGAGGAGCCGCAAAACCAGCCGTTCGCCGAATGCGGTAGGAATAGTGGAGACGCGAATATCGATGTCGCGCCCCGCGATCCGCAGCCGGATTCGACCGTCCTGCGGCAGCCGCTTCTCGGCGATGTTCAATCCCGCCATAACCTTGACTCGCGAGGTTATGGCCGGCTGAAAACGCTTGGGCGGCTCCAGCACGTCGTACAACATCCCGTCAACCCGGAAGCGCACCACCATGTCGCGCTCGAAAACCTCAATATGGATGTCGCTGGCGCGGTCTTTCACCGCCTGCGACAGAATCCCGTTGACGAGCTTGATTATCGGCGCCGAATCGTCGGTTTCGAGCAGGTCGCGCGGCTCCGCGGCAAGCTCGCTCGCGACGCGATCGAGCTGTTCCTCCTCGAGGTCCACCATCAGCTCTTCGGCGGTGGTGGTGCTCGCATTATCATAAGCGCGATTAATAGCTTCGGCGATAATCTCGACCGGAGCGACAACCGGATTTATCGGCGCGCCGAACAGAAGGCGAAGATCGTCAAGCGGCTCGTAGTTTGCCGGATCCACTACCGCGACCGTAATGCCTGCCTCGTCGCTGCCAATCGGCAGGAGCCGGTTTTTCTTCGCGTAATTTATCGGGACGCGGGTGACCAGAGTGGGGTCGAGCGCATGTTCATCGATATGCGCCTGAAAGGGAAGCTTATATTCCTGCGCAACCGCGCGAGCCAGGCGCTGAGGCTCGATCGCGCCCATTTCGACCAGAACATCGGCGAGTTCCTGACCGGGTTTTCGACGCTGGCGCGCCTTATCCAGATCCTGCGGCGAGACCCATGAGCGGTCGAGCAGGATCGATTCGAAACTGTTGCGCGCGGTGGCCACTATTTTGACCCGCGCCGCCGCGAAGTCGGTTCAATTCTGACGCTTTCGTATCGAATCACACCCATCCCAGTCGGCGCGGCTATCCCGCCAGCCCTTGGCAGGTAATTAGACACGATGGGATCAAGATGTTGCAATACAGCCCCCTATTGGTGATTTCGCCTAATAATGCGCGCCCGCGGGCGGTGCTATCGACGGCGCGCTAAGCCCCGCGTTAAAGCCGCCACGCTGCTTTGGCGGCATGGTGTGCGAAACCTCCGCCCATGAGACGAGTTTGCCCCCAATAAACTTCAAATCCAAAAATGTGCCTTTGTCTCCCTCCTTGCTCGAGGTGTACAAAACCGCCGCGAGCGCATCGTCGGAGTTGGGCTTGTAGGCATAGCTCCAGACCTCGGTGTTCGCCGACGGATACTCGCGAATATCGGGTTCGCCCCATTTGTTGTGGACCTCGGGCATCGTCTCGCCGACCTTCAGATCGTCGGACATCCGCGCAGCATTTATCCGCGTGCCCGCCTGATAGACGACGCCGCATCCGCCGATCGCGGTCGCTATCAGAACGGCTGAGAGCATTCGAAGCGCTTTAATCATCGGGACTCTAATCATCGGGAAGGATTGTGTTTGCCGCCGATACTGCTTGTCAACTTGCCCCGTGGATCGAGCCACCCGACCCGGCCTTGTGCTATAGCTTGCTGGGGTAGGCCGCTATCTTCGGTAAAGTTCGGGCAAGGCTTCGGCGAGGGGACTTCAATTGACCGGGAGGCTTCGATGACGCGCAAACTGCGGCTGATCAAGGGCGCTTCACGCCGCGGCACTCTGGTCTATGGAATGCGGATAGTCGAACAGGGCGCCGTATCCGCGGTCGAGGACGCCCGAATTACCACTGCCGACGGAAGCCGCGGGCGGGTCACGATGCATCTGATCGAGGGAACCCGCGATCAGATTCGCCGCCAGCTCATGCAGAGCATCGACGCATTTTTCGAACTTCTCGATGAACAATAACGTCACACGCATCATCATGATGAGGGAGAAATGAAGCTCGAATTTATCCAGTACGAAAAGCGCGAACATATCGCCTACATCACGTTCAACCGGCCCGAGCGGATGAACGCGCTGCATCCGGCCTGCCACGTCGAGATGGACCAGGTGTGGGACGATTTCGTGGCCGATAAGGCGATGTGGGTGTCGATCGTTACCGGCGCTGGCGACAAGGCTTTCTCGGCGGGCAACGACCTGCGATGGACCGCCGAGCATCGCGGCGAAGCGGGTCCGCGCAATCGCGGCGGGTTTGCCGGCATCACCGCCCGCTACGATATCTACAAACCGATTATTGCCGCGGTTAACGGCTTCGCGCTTGGCGGAGGATTCGAAATCGCGCTTGCTTGCGACGTGATTATCGCAGCCGACCACGCCCGCTTCGGCCTTCCGGAGCCGCGCGTCGGGTTGATGGCCGGCGCCGGAGGCGTTCATCGCCTGCCTCGGCATATACCGCTTAAGATCGCGATGGGGCTGATGCTGACCGGCAAGCACATCACAGCGCAGGAAGCGCATCGATGGGGCGTGGTGAATGAAGTCGTGCCGCTAAAGGATCTGGTCGCCACGGCTGAAAGATGGGCGCACGAGATCATGGAGTGCTCGCCGCTATCGGTGCAGGCGACCAAAGAGGCCGCGCTGACCGGTCTCGGTCGTCCAATCGAGGACGCGCTCGCGCGTCATTACGACTTGCAGGCGAAGCTGTTTCGATCCAAAGATGCGGTCGAGGGGCCGCTTGCGTTTTCGCAGAAGCGCAAGCCGAACTGGACCGGCGAATAGCAAGCCGCGCTCTATGTAAAGGCCGGCGCGCCGGCATCATCGCTGCGCGTTCGATGCGGATGCACGAAGCTGCGGTGTGGCAACAGAATTGCTTCCGATTTCGTTCGCGCCCTGCTCCGCGAAGTTTTGCTTGGTGCCAGGGCCATCATCCATGAACGATGCGGCAGACTACTCCGTTCACGAGACCCTGCGCGATGGCACCTCGTTCCTGATTCGCGCCATCCGCCCCGATGACCGCGAGCGTCTGCTGCGCCATTCCAAGGAGCTAAGCCCGGCTTCGATCCACTCTCGATTCCTGGGCGTCAAGCGGGAGTTGACTGAAAGCGACCTCGATCGGTTTACGCAACTCGACTTTGACCGACACGTCGGCCTTGCGGCGACGATCGGAACCGGTGCGGATGAGCGCTTTATCGCGATCGGCAGATATATCCGGCGCCATCATCTTCGGCCCGAGGACGCGCACGATGCCGAGGTCGCGTTCACGGTGGTCGACCAATATCAAGGCCGCGGGTTCGGCAGCCTGCTGCTGAAGCATCTGGCGATTATCGCGAGCCGATGCGGCATTACGGGATTCGTTGCGGATGTATTGGGCAGCAATCAGCAGATGCTGCAGGTTTTCGCGAACAGCGGATTCCAGGTTCAGGATTCTTATCAGGACGGAATCGTGCGCGTGACGTTGACGCTCACGCCGCGCGGCGCATCCGCGCCGACCCGCTGAGAGGAATCGCGCGCATCTCCAACTCCTCGCGCATCACCGCGCAAGGACAACATCTCCGGAGAATTTCTGTGCTTACCGAAACCGAACAACAGCGTTCCGATTCGCCGCTGGCCGCCGATGAGCTGCGCACGATCGACGCCTATTGGCGCGCCTGCAATTATCTTTCCGCTGGGATGCTCTATCTCCAGGACAACCCGCTTCTGAGAGAGCCGCTCAAACCCGAGCACATCAAGCGCCGCCTTCTCGGCCATTGGGGCTCCGATCCCGGCCAGAGCCTCGTGCTGGTGCATCTGAACCGGATAATCAGGAAGTACGATCTGAACGTGATGTACATCTCAGGCCCTGGGCACGGAGCACCGGCGGTGCTTGCCAATTCATACCTGGAAGGCAGGTACTCCGAGGTCTATTCCGACCGCAGTCAGGACAAGGAGGGGCTGCGCAGATTCTTCAAGCTGTTCTCGTTTCCGGGCGGCCTCGGCTCGCACTGCACGCCCGAGACTCCCGGCTCGATACATGAGGGCGGCGAGCTCGGCTACAGCCTCTCGCACGGGTTCGGCGCGGCGTTCGACAATCCCGGCTTGATCGTCGCGGTGGTAATTGGCGACGGCGAATCGGAGACCGGGCCGCTTGCCACCTCGTGGCACTCGAACAAGTTCCTGAATCCCGCGCGCGACGGCGCGGTGCTGCCGATCCTGCATCTGAACGGCTACAAGATCGCCAACCCGACCATCCTGGCGCGAATCCCCGAAGCCGAACTGAAAAGCCTAATCGCCGGCTATGGCTACGAGCCCCTGATAGTCGCGGGCGACGATCCGATACGGATGCATCAGGCGATGGCCTCCGCGATGGAGCTCTGTGTCGAGAGAATTCGCGCCATTCAAAACGCCGCGCGTCAGAACGGATCGCATTCGCGCCCGACCTGGCCGATGATCATTCTGCGATCGCCGAAAGGATGGACCTGTCCGAAGGAACTGGATGGCCACAAGCTGGAAGGCTTCTGGCGGGCGCATCAGATACCGATTCCCGATGTGATCTCGAATCCGGCGCATCTCGAGTTGCTGGAAAACTGGATGCGCAGTTATCGGCCCGAGGAGCTGTTCGACGAAAACGGCCGCCTGCAAGCCGAGTTGCGCGCGATCGCGCCCGCCGGCGAGCGCAGAGTCAGCGCCAATCCGCATGCCAACGGCGGGCGCTTGCGCAAACCGCTTAAGATGCCCGAGTTTCGCGACTACGCGGTCAAGGTTACGCGGCCCGGACAATCCGACGCCGAGAACACCTACGTGCTGGGAGAATTTCTGCGCGACGTGATGGCGCGCAACATGTCGAATTTCCGCGTCTTCGGCCCAGACGAAACCGCATCCAACCGCCTTCAGGCAATCTACGAGGTGAGCAAGAAGGTCTGGATAAACGGCTACAAACCGGAAGACCAGGACGGCGGCGAACTTGCGCCAGACGGCCGCGTGATGGAGATGCTGAGCGAGCACACGCTAGAAGGATGGATGGAAGGTTACGTGCTCACCGGCCGGCACGGCCTTCTGAACACCTACGAGGCGTTCGCGCACATCATCGACTCGATGGTCAACCAGCATGCGAAATGGCTGGAGAAGTGCAAAACCGAAGTTCCGTGGCGCGCGTCGGTTTCCTCGCTCAACATCCTTATCAGCTCAACCGTGTGGCGCCAGGACCATAACGGCTTTACCCATCAGGACCCCGGCTTTATCGACGTGATTACCAACAAGCGCGCGATCGTGACCCGCATCTACCTGCCGCCCGACGCCAACTGCCTGCTTAGCGTTGCCGACCATTGCCTACGCAGCGTCGATTACGTCAACGTGATCGTCGCCGACAAGCAGCCTCATCCGCAATTCCTGAACATGGAATCCGCCGCCGCGCATTGCGCCAAGGGCGCCGGTCTTTGGGATTGGGCCTCGACCGATCAGAACGCCGAACCCGACGTGGTGATGGCGAGTGCGGGCGATGTCGCGACGATCGAAGCGCTGGCCGCAACCGCGATTCTGCGCGACAAATTTCCCGACCTGAAAATCCGCTTCGTCAACGTCGTGGACTTGTTCAAGCTCCAGCCGCAGACCGAGCATCCGCACGGGCTCTCGGACGGCGACTTCGACAGCCTGTTTACCGCGAACAAGCCGGTCGTGTTCAACTTTCATGGCTATCCGTCATTGATCCACAAGCTGACCTACAAGCGCGCCAATCACGCCAGCATGCACGTGCGCGGCTACAAAGAGATGGGTAGCATCAACACGCCGCTGCAGCTTGCGATCAACAATCAGACCGATCGCTTCAGCCTTGCGATCGCGGCGATCGATAACGTGCCGAAGCTTCAGCTCCTGGGCGCGCACGTCAAGGATTGGTTGCGAGATCAGATTTATGAGCATCTCGAATATGCCTATCGCAACGGCACCGACAAGCCGGAAACCGCCAACTGGCGCTGGCCCTACTGAACGGTGCGGCGCTGCCTACCGCATGAGGCGGCGGGCAGACATGAGAGATTCTGATGCCGGACGAGCGGATAATTCTCTCATTCAATAGCGGGTCGTCATCGCGCAAATTCGCGCTCTATCGAGTCGATCGCGCTGGCGAAACACTGCTCGCGCAAGCCGCGATCGAGGATATCGGCGGAAGCAGTCCGCGGATGTGGCTTGATAGCGGCGGAAAACGAACGGAAGAGGGCGCAGCCTGGCTCGATTCCGCCGCTCTAGCGCTGAGCGCGGTGCTCGACGCGATCGACCGGCTAAAGCTGCCCGCTGCCGACGCGGTCGGCCATCGCCTTGTGCACGGCGGCCCCGACCATCTGGCGCCCGAGCGAATTACTCCCGCGCTGATCGCGGAGCTGCGCGGCCTGGCGCCATTCGCGCCGCTGCATCTGCCCGACGAGATCGCCGGTATCGAGGCGGTGATGGACCGTTTTCCCGCGCTGCCGCAAGCCGCATGTTTTGACACCGCGTTTCATCGCCGGAT
>JASHOJ010000071.1 GCA_030041155.1 Candidatus Binataceae bacterium
TCGATGTCCGACTTTGCGAGCGCGTCGAGGAGGCCCGCGCGATCGCCCAGAACCTGCCGGGCGGCGGTTGCCACCGCGCGCTCGATCTCCAGTGCCGGCAAACGCCAGCCCTTTCCCTTGTCGGCAGCGCCTCCGTTGACCAGGCATTTGGAGACGTAGTAGCGGTAGCGCCGACTGTCCTTGGTCGCGCCCTGCACATAGAGCGGCTCACCGTCCGCGTCGAATAGCTTTCCGGCCAGCGGGCTGGTTAGCGATCGGTTCGGAGTCCCGCGGCGGCGCGCGCAATTAGCCGTGAGTCTATCCTGCACCTTCTCCCACAGCTCGCGCGCGAGAATCGCTTGGTGCAGACCCGGATGGCGTTCCAGCTTGTGGCGGATCTCGCCGAGATAGATCGGGTTGGCGAGCAGTTCATACAGCGCTCCCCGCGAGAAGCGGCACCCGCCAGACTTAACGCCGGCGCGCGAGACGCGGAGTTTCGAGACGATTCCCCGTTCGGCTAGTTCTTTGCAGAGTCGCCTGACACAACCCAGCTCCAGGTAACGCTGATAGATGAATCTGACGGTGGCGGCTTCGGCGGGATTGCCGACCAGCCGCCGCTCCTTGACGTCATACCCGAGCGGTGCGACGCCCCCCATCCACATCCCCTTCTTCTTCGAAGCCGCGATCTTGTCGCGGATGCGCTCGCCGGTGACTTCGCGCTCGAACTGGGCAAACGAGAGCAGCACGTTGAGGGTCAGCCACCCCATCGACGTGGTGGTGTTGAACTGCTGGGTGACCGCGACGAACGACACCCCTTTCGCATCGAACAACTCGACCATCTTCGCGAAGTCGGCGAGCGATCGGGTAAGCCGGTCGACCTTGTAGACCACCACCACGTCGATGAGGCCTTCGCCGATGTCGGCGAGCAGCCGCTTGAGTGCGGGCCGCTCCATGGTCGCGCCCGAGAGCCCGCCATCGTCGTAGGCGGTCTTGATGAGCTTCCATCCTTCGCTCGCCTGGCTCTTTATAAATGCCTCGCACGCCTCGCGCTGGGCGTGCAGGGAGTTGAAGTCCTGCGCGAGCCCCTCTTCGGAACTCTTGCGGGTATAGATCGCGCAGCGACAGGTACGTCGGCTAGACGGTTCCATCGGCATGCTCCTGCCCCCTGCGCCGTAAACCGAAGAACAGCGGCCCCGACCAGTTGGTGCCGGTGATCCGGCGAGCCACTTCGGACAACGACTTGTAGGTCTTGCCCTGAAACCCGATGCCGTCTTCACGCACCACCACCTGGTGTTCGGTGCCGTGCCACTCGCGCAGCAGCACCGTTCCCGGTTTGAGAGTTGGCTGTGGGGCCGCCGCGATGGGCCGCCGCGGCGTCGGCCGCGACCCTAGCCAGCAGACGGCGGGTGGATGGCTTGAGGCCGCACAGCGTCTGCACCTGAATCCGGTACGCCACCGCCCGCATCAGCAGGTCGCGGCTGATGCGGGGTGGCGCCTCGATTCCATAGAGTGCGTGCCATTCGCGTTTCAACTCGGCGGTGGTTTTTATGGAGAGGCGGGCGATCTTGGCGGTGAGCGTCTTGGTGTCGGTTACGGAAATCTTGCGCTTCATGTTCTGCGCGCCTCCCTGGACGCGCAGACACACACATCGCTCCGGCTTGCCCGAGAATCCAGTCCAGGCGCTTCGAATCGCGGACCACTACCCAATCGCTCGCTTTCGGGACTTCTCAGAGGTCCGCGCGGAATAGGCGCGTATGCGCGCGGTTCTATGTAGGTCTGGGACCTGGAGGACGCTTCGGTAGGTGCGATTCGCCAGAATCTGGCGATTTCTCTCTGGGCGTGAATCACCCGGGTCCGTCCGGATGGCGCCGAATAGTCGGTGCGTAGCGCGGCTGAGATCGCGCACGCTATTCGCCTAAGCATCGCCGAAGAAAACGCGCGATCGCCTTCCCACGAAGGCGCGACCGAGCGATGTGTGTACGCGACGGCGGCGACTTCGAACTTGCCGCCCGACAAGGAGACCTCATATGAGCACCAAAACGAAACTGACTGAAGCGGAAGCGAAGAAGGCTCCGCCGGCGGCCGGAACCACAAAGTCAAAGCAGCGCCCGGAACGATCAGCTTCCAAAACCGGGAAGCTGGTCTGCCGGTACTGCGGCAGCGATGATCTCGCGCCGTCCTTTTTTAAAGCGTCGCGACGCCCGCTGCCGCGCGTGCTTCAAGCAGCGCTACTGCTCCACGCCGCGGACGCCGAAGACTCCGCGCGTACTTAAGAAGAGTGTCGCGAAGTAGCGTCGAACTAGGCGGCTATAGTTGTCGAGGCCGGGGCATCCGAAGGGTGCCCGGCCTCGATCCTTTCAGGAGCAAACAGGGCCGGCTGCACCGACCAGGTGAAGCCTGCTCCGTGCTGGTCCCGATTCAGCGGATGCCGAGCGCCCGAGAAGTTCGCCGACGGTTGGCAAGCCACGTCGATCGCGAAGGCTTCGTCGGACGGTTTGCGAGAGGGTGTCGGTTGAGCTACTTGAGATCTCAAACCGCCGGAATAATCGGCCCTAACCGACCATGCCACGCCGTTTTCTCAACTGCCAGTCGTCCTAGTTTCGCGGGGCGGATCAAAACCGCCATCTCTCAACTTGTCGCTGTCATAGTTTTCGGGTTTTGGGTCACCTGTCCTCAGTGGAAGTCATGAGAGGGTGGGACAGCGCCGTCGAGCTTGAGTTCGATGAAACGCCTAGCTCGAATTGCGATGACATCATCGACCTTCTGCAGGACTCCTTCAGCAAGCAGGATTTGGGCGCTGATGAGCAGGAGGCGATTAGCCTGAAACAGATCGGGAGTAATTATCAAATTCGATATTCCGGTTTCGTCCTCCAGGGTAATGAACAGAAAGCCCTTGGCGGTGCCGGGCCGCTGACGCACGAGCACGATGCCTGCTGTCTTGACCCATGAGCCGTGCCGCAAATGTTCCAGTTTTGCCGCGTTGAGAACGCCTCGCGCATTGAGGTCACCCCGCAGATAGGTCATCAGGTGAGGTCCAGTGGTCAGACCGGTCGTTGCATAGTCGGCAAGCGTTTCCTCGAGTGGCGCCATTGCCGGCAGTGGAGGCTTGGCCGCCGCCTTGGATTTGGTCCGGGTAAGCAAGCTCGCTGGATCGCGCTCGACCGCGGCGGCGTTCCACAATGCGTCGCGCCGCGTATGCCCGAATGATGCGAATGCGCCCGCATAAGCCAACGCATCAAGTTCGCGCCGGCTTGGTCCGACGCGCGCGGTGAAATCCGCGATCGAAGTGAACGGCTGCCGCTTCCGCTCGCGCTCGATACGCATTCCCGTCACTTCTTTCAGGCCGGAGACGTATTTGAGTCCCATCCGCAGCGCCTTGCCTTCGATGGTACATTTCCAACACGAACGGGTCGCATCGATCGGGAGCACTGCCAAGCCGCCGCGCTGCGCATCCTTAACCAGCACCGACGGATGGTAAAAGCCCATTGGCCAGCAGTTGAGCATCGCGGCGAAGAATGCCGCCGGATGATGGTATTTCAGATAGGCCGACGCATAGGCGATCAGGGCGAAGCTGGCGGCGTGTGATTCCGGAAAGCCATAGAGCGCGAAGGAGGTAATCGA
>JASHOJ010000072.1 GCA_030041155.1 Candidatus Binataceae bacterium
AATCTTGCCACTGGTTTTTTCAGCAAGCCGAGTCAAATTCTGTACTTGCCATTGGCAATTGCGGCGATTGTGGCATGCAGGCGATAGACCTTCTTTTTTTCGGAATCGCGGTGGGGATTGTTTTGAGTATCGCAGCCCTCGCCGCGATAGAAGCGCTTTTCCTGGATCAGAATAGTCAAGGCTTGGACTGATAATCCCCATGAGCGGAGCTTCTGGTTTTTACCCAGCCATACGACGAACTTCCGCTGAACCGGGGATTGGATCTAAAAAGCTCGACAGAGTCGTTTGGCAGAATGTACGGGCATCCACGTCTTGAAAGCTTCGTGCATGAGGCGGTTTCACGAAATAAGTTTGCTCTGCACGAATTATTGGATCGACCACAAGCACCCGCATAAAGAATCTCCGTATCGAAGAATGCATCATGCCCTGCGGCGAATACGTCGTCGGCGCGATGCCGAACGGCAGCTTCCGGTCGATCTTTAAACGTGGTGTCGTCGGTACGTTCCACAATGCGAGCAAGAAATATCTGCCGCTCTTCCGAATTTATGAGGAAATCAGTCGCTGCAATGAAGGCAAAAACTCCGCGATTGCCTGCCTTTCTTTGAAGACATGAACTCCTTGTCGATTCGAAAGCGGCCGTCATAATCCTTCGTCGAATCTTAATGGGGGCGCTTTGATGCGAAGGACTCTTTTGATCACCAGCGCGTTCGTAGCAATGACGGGAGCCGCCGCAGCCGCGGACCTGCCGAATACCAAGGAGCCTCCGATCGCGCCGCCGCCTCCGCCGGAGTTTAGCTGGACGGGCGTCTATATAGGTGGGCAAGTCGGCGTGCAGTGGGGGCAGACCGGCTGGGATCGCTACGACCCTACCAACACTACCTTTATCGCCGCCGAGATGCCCTATGCCGATAAAGGTATCGTGGGCGGCGGTCATATCGGTTACAATTATCAGGTGAGTGCAGTTGTCGTCGGCATCGAAGGCGATGTCGAGGGAACGAACTATAACGGCAACGGCCTTTCAAATGCGAATACGTGGGCGAATACTACCAACACTGATATTGAGGCATCCATTCGCGCTCGAGCGGGCGTCGCCTGGGATCGGCTGCTGATTTACGTGACAGGCGGCGGCGCCTACGCGGACTTCCGTAATACCGCACAGAATCCTCCCGGTACCTTTTACGCCGGCGATGACTATGGCCGCTTCGGCTGGGCCGCGGGTGCTGGCGTTGAATATGCGGTTGACCCGAACTGGTCGATCCGCGCCGAGTATCGCTTCACAGACTTTGGGCAGGATGTACTCTACACTGGCACGGAAAGTGTCCGCGAGACCGATCTATGGAACCAGCGGGTTGAGGCGGGCTTCAGCTACAAGTTCGACATGTTCGCGCCACCAGGCCCGGTGGCCGCCAAATACTGATTTCTTCCGGGTCCGCGCCCCTCAAAGTGAGGTCTTGGGAGAACGAAAGCCGGCAGTCAACCTGTCGGCTTTTGTCATTTCCAGTGCACTAGCCATCGTATCGACGAGTCATACAGCCGAGCGCAGTTGCAAGGAATCTACATCCAATCCCAAGCCAGAGCTACCGCCAGTAAAATTGTTGAATCTCCCGATCTCACCTGAAATGTCCTTTGTCCGGATGACTTCTCTTTCGATTACTCGGTGTCTCCGCGCAAATGCGAGTCTCACTTTGGTTCGCAAGGCGAACATTACTTCGCGGGATGCGGGCCGGCCGGCGTGCATTCGCACATCGCCTTCAAAGTTCGGGATTATCTCCCGTATCTTACAGGAATTTCATCCTACTGAAATAGCTGATATTGCGGCCTACACTTTTCCGCCTGCTACCGGCTTGAATAAAGGCCAGGACCTGCGCCGGCAGTGATTTGGATGGTCTGATTTAGCGATGAAAGAAGTAACTTGAGAAACGGATATATGTCGCTGCGCTTCCGTCTCCTGATTTCAATCGCGCTCGTCCTCGCTTTGACTCTGCTTTTTGGCGGCTATCTGATCTACTGGAATGCTCTGGCGAAGGTGGATACCGAAATGACCGCCGCGCTCGCAGTCGGTGTCAGAACCATACAGAATGCGACGGACGACCCCGAAGAAGCGATTAATCCGCAGCGTCAATTGGAGCTTCTTGTAGAGGACTTCAACGGCAACCGACATTTGCAGGCATTTTTGATGGATCCGGTTGGGGTTGCCGTAGACCGATCCTCTCTTCTGATTCCTTCTAATCCTGCGCCGGACTGGTTCAACCGTTTACTGGCTCGCGAACCAAACATTGTGCATATTTTCCTTCCAGCTCCATTCGCGCGCTATGGCTCAATTATGCTTACGACAGACTCACACAATGAGATTGCTGAAGTATGGAGCGATTTCATAATCACACTCGCCATTCTTCTTTTTTTCTGCTCACTCGTCCTGACGCTTGTCTACTTCACGCTCGGTCACCCACTTCGACTTCTTCATAACACAACGGTTGCATTCAAGCGTGTCGGCAAAGGTGATTATAGCCCGCGCATTACTGAACGCGGTCCAAGGGAGCTGATGGATCTTGCGTGCAACTTCAACGATATGGCGAAGCGCCTTGCTGAAATGGAAAGCCAGAATCGCGACCTCGAAACTCAGCTTGCTTCGGTCCAAGAAGAGGAGCGCATGGATCTTGCGCGCGACCTTCACGACGAGATCGGACCTTTATTATTTGCGATGAATGTCGACATTTCCGCATTGCGAGCAGAAGATTGGAGTATTTCGACAGAGAGGACCGCGCGCCGGCTCGATTCGATTTCATCTGCTGTGAGTACTATTCAGTCACACGTGCGTTCCATGCTCGGAAGATTGCGATCGGCCATTCTTCTCGATCTCGGACTCGTCCATGCCGTGGAAAATCTCGTGGAATTCTGGAGCGCTCGGCAGAGCAGTGTCGCCATCGATATTGAAATTGAACGCGAGAGCTTTGGTGAGAAGCTTGATGCAATAGTTTACCGAATGATCCAGGAAGCACTTCATAACTCGCTCCGCCATGGCAAATCAACGGACGTTGGAGTTAGAGTAGCCCACGGCGATAGCGGATTTCTCGAAGTGGAGGTTTGCGACAATGGAATGGGCCTCGCAAATTCCAGCAATGACTTTGGATTCGGCTTGAGGGGGATGAAGGAGCGCATCGAATCCGTGGGTGGGTCACTTATTGTTGGCAATCGAGCTGCAGGCGGTGTCTCGGTTCGAGCGAAGCTTCCGCTGACTAGTGCGGAAGATGAGTTGACCAAAGAGGGCGTGCAATGAAAGTCCTAATAGTCGATGATCATGTGATCGTCCGCGAAGGCGCGCGCCGGCTTCTTTCGTCGATGCTTAAGACAACGGTTATTGAAGCCTCTTCTGCACCCGAAGCCATCGCTCTCTTCAAGGAACATCATCCCGATCTCGTCCTACTCGATCTCAATCTGCCCGACGCCAGCGGTCTGGAGCTCCTACGACGGCTTACACTGATAGATCGCGACGCGCGCATCCTTGTTCTCAGCATGCACGCGGAGCCCGTTTACGTGGGCCGTGCACTCAAGGCCGGCGCCCGCGGCTATGTCAGCAAGATGGCGTCGGCCAATGAGTTACTTACGGCTGTCCGCGAGATTGCAGCCGGTGGCCGTTATGTCGAGCGAGATATCGCAGCACAGCTCGCCACATCGCAGTATGGTGGCATCAATCCTTTGGAACGACTGACGATGCGCGAAGTTGACGTTTTCCGTCTTTTGGGGGAAGGAAAGAACTTCTCCACCATCGCGCATGCACTTGGAGTGAGCTATAAAACAGTAGCAAATATGTGCAGCATAATTAAGAGTAAACTTGGCGTCGAGCAGACTTCTGATCTTATTCGGCTGACCTATCAGATGCGTGATCCGCAAAACTGATATGCCTCGTCTTCGCATCATGGCATCGCCGCTACGCCCCACGGCAGATGTCCGACGTTGACCGACCGCATCGGTTTCAGGCTCTTCAAATCGATGACCGTAAGATCGTTCGTATTACCGTTTGCGACATAAAGCCTTGCTCCGTCCGGATCGAGCGCCATGTGCCAAGGCCTTTCGCCGACGAGCACGTAGGCGATCGGTCTCAAGGTCTGCGTGTCGACGATAGCAATATGATTGGCATGGCTCAGTGCGACAAACGCGCACTTGCCGTCCGGGGAGAAAAGAACGCCGACCGGCTGGATGAGCTCCGGTTGTACCCCCGGGATATCGAATCCGATTTTCTTGATGATCGTGCGTGTTTGCGTATCGATGACCGAAACCGTCCCGCCGACCTCGGCTGATACCCAAACTTGTTTCCCGTCGTGAGTGAACTGCGCCACGCGGGGGCGTTGGTCGACCAGGACAACAGATTCGGTTTTCAATGTTTTGGTATTGATGAAAAATGCCATACTCGCGAGTTCCGAAGTATTGACGACGATTTTTAGGTCGGGACTAACCGACAAACCCTCGGGCTCTCCGCCTACTGGGACCGTTCCGACGATCTTACCTGTGGCACGGTCGATAACTGTTACCTGAGACTGTTCTTCGTTGGCGACATAGAGACGCTTGCCCTCGGGATCTATGGCGAGCAGCTCGGGATCTGGAACGTTGGGGATCCTACGCGACACCTTGAAAGTCTTCGTATCGATGACCGCGATCTGGTCGTCATCGCCGAGGCAGACGAAAACCTCGGTGTTGTCCGGCGATATCACGATCCCTCGCGGTCTTGCGCCCACTAGAATGACCTTCTTGATGGCAAGCGTCTTGCTATCGAGTACGGTTACCGTATTGTCCCTTTCGTTGGTCACGAAAAGAGTGGCGGCGAGCGCCGCCTGCGGCGAGAGAAGAGTCGCGAATAACGCGATCAATAAGGTGAGACGCATCGGTGAACGTGATCCTCTAATTTGCAAAATGGCACTTCGTTTCCGGTTCGTCGTAACCCAGAGAATCCGTGAGATACTTGGGATGCAAAAAGCCTTCAATCGGTGCGATCGAGACGAGCGCGCGCGGACCTGCAAGCAGGATTGGCTGACGCAATTGCAGATCCCATCTCCGAAACGAGAGGCCGATACCTTTGTAGGCTGCGACGTTGAATTCATCAGATAGGATGTAGTTGCGCAACGTCTTGGCGTCGGTGGCACCGGTCCGCAGCATAGCCTCGCCAAAAATGCGGACGGCTAGCCAGCCCTCGTAATCGCGCTCCGTCATGATGCGGTGCGCGAAATTCTCGAAGCGGTTCTGCATTTCTTGGCCGGCGTATTCCTCGAAGGAACGATGCCAAGCGACCGCAACAAGCCCTTGCGTTCCGACCACAGGGCGCGGATCAAAGCTATTGAACAGAAGATACTCGCCGAATACCTCGTCCATATCCACCACGAAGATCACGTCATAAGGCGGCGCGCCTTGCGTTAGCAGGGCCATTTGCTGTTCAGTCTGTTGATGGCCGGTATCGGTGGTGCGAGAACGTGCGCTGTAGGTGTACGTTCGTTCGGCGACGATGTGTGAACCGTACCGGGATGTAGCTCGCTTTACTGCCGCGGTGTAGGCGAGATCCGCGGGTTTAGAGCCGTGAACGAGGAACCAGCGCTGCCATCGCTTATAGAGGAGGAATTGACCCAAAGCGTCCGCGCGCATTGCGTAACTCGGCGCGAGGTGAAAGACGTTCCGCCGGCATCGCTCCTGGCGTAGATCATCGTCGCTCGTTCGAATGTCGAGGATGATCGCGTTTTTGGCTTCCGGAAGATCGGCGATCGCCAGCAGATCGTCGGCTTCCAAATCGGCGACGATGAGGGATGCGCCGCCCGCGAAAACCTTCTTGGCTTCCGCGGCGATGTTCGCCTCCTGGGGAATGACGTCCTCGCTGAGATCGGTTTCCTGACCAATAAATTTGCCTGCGACATTATTATCCACGGCGGCTATGCGCGCGCCTTGAATACCTTTGTCATAGGAAGCCTTATCGAGGAGCGATAGAGGTGGCGGCTCGCTGTAGTGCTTGCCGAGGTAGATGATATGCAGATGCTTGACTGGGGCGGCCCCGGCCGCGGTTTGGACTTCCGCCCTTCCTGGGCCGGGAGCAGCGAGGATCGCCGCAAAACCCGTTGTGACGACTCCGAGAAGAATACCTCGAACGTATCTACAAAGGAGGCGACCGACTATAGCGGCACGACGCGTCGTGAGTTGACCTATAAAGTCTCTCATTCCAATCGAGAGCCCAATGTGAGATGGAGATGAATTCCCCGCTCAGAGATTCTTTCCCGGCGACGAGGAATTGCCGTGCGACGACTTGGCCTCGCCTTTCGGCGAGGTCGCCACGAGCACGTCGAGAATTTGAAGCGCCGCGGCATTGCCGTTCAGCGCCGCGAGATCGCGCGCCGTCCGTCCGCCGACCTCTTTCGCATCTGGGTTTGCGCCCAATTGAATAAGCGTGCCGATCATCGCGGGATTGTTATGAACGGCGGCGATCATGAGCGCCGTCATACCGGCACTGGAAGCCGCGTCGACGTTGGCACCGCGCTTGACGAGAAGCTGCGCGAGTTCTACTGGGCCCGTGCCTTCGATGAGCGCTATTTCGCGCTGTTCGATCGGGCGCTGACTTGCGTCGACCATAAGCGGCGTCAGTTTCTGCGGACCCGAAGGGGCCGTTGCCGACGCGCCGGCCTCGATGAGCGCCTTGGCCGCCGCGAATTTCCCGTCCGCCAGCGCATAGGCCAACGCCGAATACCCGCCCGGCGTCTGCGCGTCGAGATTTGCCTTGCGTGAGACGAGCAATTGAATGGCCGGGACGTTGTCCTGCGCGGCGGCGTGCATGATCGGAGTCCAACCGTCGCCGTCGCGTGCCTCGATATTGGCACCTGCGTCGAGTAGCTCGGCAAGCACATCCATGTCGCGCTGTTCCGCGGCAATGTGGATTGGATATTGGCCCAGTCCGTCCTTCGCATTCACCTTGGCGCCCTTGCTTAGAAGAAAGCGGACGCGTTCCAAATCGCCAGCGAGCGCCGCGCCATCCAGCGCAGAATTGACGTCCAGGCCTTCCTTCAACCATTTTTCGACCTCCGCGTCACCGACGTGTGGGGCTTCCCCCGTAGTCGTATCGGTCGGCCGCGTCCGCTGTGCCGTTTGCAGGTAGTAAGTTCCGTGCGCCGGAATATCTCCGGAAATGATGCAGCTGCCGCACTCCACAAGCGGGACGCCGTAATCGATGAGAATCTCCCTGATCTCGTCCTTGTGCTTTTCGAACGCGTCCTCAATCATGTACTTCAGCACCGCGTCGCTTCGGCGAACGCCAAATGCCAGCTCGAACTCGAGCTGAACAGCGTCATCCATACGGTTAACCGGCTGGATCGTTAACGGGACGCTCTTCTTGGCCTTAACGAATCCGGCGAACGGTCCCCAGACCGCGGCAACGTCGAGTTTGCCTTCGGCGACCTCTTCGACCTGCCACCAGGGTTGGTCCTGTATCACTTTGTCTGAATCGTAAGTGACGGGATGGACAATGATATTGTGCACGACTTGATGCTGCGCCAACGCTTCGCGTAGGCCAGATGTTTCGAAGACGCCGATCCTTAACTGTTTCAAACGCGGATCATCGAGACTCTCGAAAGGCGCCGTTTCTTTGTCGCTGCGGTAAGCCAGGACATAGGTCGACTTATAAAGAGGAAGCGTGGTTAGGGCCTGTTCGTAATCTGTTGGGATGTCCATGAGAACGTCGCACATGCCAGCATCGAGCGTCACGCGGGCGTAGCCCCGTTCGAGCGCAGGCCGCCAGTAATAGACGAGCGTGGCGCCCACGGACTTCGCGAGGAGCTCCGCAATCTTGTTTTCGAAGCCTTCCCCGTTTCGATCTGAAAATGGCAAGTTGCCGGGGTCGGCGCAGACTGTGAGAACGTCAAGCTTTTGTTTCGCTGCTTGTGCCTTTGCCGCGAATTTCTGAGCCGCTGTCATATCGTTGAAGTCGGTCTGAGCGTTTACGGCATGATTGAAGAGAAGGAGGCCGGTGAACGAGCAAATCGTGACGATGGCACTACGGGACATGGGAACTCTGATTTTGTTTGCGGCGAAAACGAAAGTGCCCTGGCGCGCATGGGAGAACGCGCCAGGGTTGTCAGTTGGGAGACCTGCTTTAGTAGAGGCGGAACGTGAAGAGGGTTCCGCCTTGCGGGATATTCGGGAGATCGGTCGCCTTCGCCATCGCTGTTGCGCCGATCGCACCGAACTTGTCGTTCATGTCGAGGCCCGCGGTGACCGGAAGCCCGATCCATCCGCCGAGGCCCGAATAGACCGACACATACTGGTGATCGCCGACCTTCCAGGTAATCGGATTGCCGATGATCCCGGATGCGAGCTTGCGCTGCCAAAGGACCTTGCCAGTATCGCGATCGACCGCCCGGAAATCACCCCCGAGGCTGCCATAGAAGGCCAGCCCGCCGGCGGTAACCAAAACGCCGCTCCAGTTCGGATAGGGATCGGGAATATCCCAGTCTTCCTTTCCGGTCAGAACGTCGAACTTTTTGAACCTTCCGGCTACGCCTGGTTTTTCTTCGTACATATAGACGTTGGCGAAGACATAGACGGTTCCTTGCTGGAAGCTATCGCGCTTCAGCGGCTCATCCTCCATGCACCAGTTGTTTGTATCGCAATAGAACTTCGAGGGATCGCCAGGATCGACCGCGCACGGCTGCTGATCCTTACCACCCATCGCCGACGGACAAGCTTGCGTATTCACGCCGACTTTCAAGGGCGAATGTTCATAAACCTTCACCGGACGACCCGTCTTGAGATCGACGCGCTCGGCCCAGTTGACGGTTACGAACTTATTTGCCCGTAGCAGGGTACCGTCGGTGCGATCGAGCACATAGGCGAAGCCGTTGCGGTCGAAGTGCACCATACACTTGCACGGTTTCCCGTCGACGTCCGGCATGTCGACGAGAATCCATTCGTTGACGCCGTCATAGTCCCACTGGTCAAACGGCGTCTCCTGATAAGTCCAGACCACTTCGCCGGTGTCGAGCTTGCGGGCAAAGACGGTCATCGACCACTTGTTGTCCCACTTGCCCGAGTTACACTCTTCCTGCGTTGGCGGATTAGCGCCGCAACGGGTCGTCGGGCTCCAGTTGCCCGGGTTGCCATTGCCGTTGTAGATCAGGCCGAGCTCGGGATCATAGCTGTACCAAGCCCAGGGCGTGCCGCCGCCGCGCTTCCATTCGTCGTTCGGCCAAGTTTTGAGACCAAGGTTTTGGCCGTAGATCCCACGGTCCGGATGGGCCTTGTTCGTATCTGGCGTGAATCCAACCTCGTCGTCGGTGCCGTTGCTGTATTTTCTCCACACAAGCTTTCCGGTATCGAGGTCATAAGCCTCAAGCCGGCCCCGCGCGGCGAATTCATCGCCGCCGAAGCCTGCGATCACCAGATGCCCGGCGATCAGCGGCGCCGTCGTCTGCGTCTCGCCACGCTCCGGATAGGAGTGTTTGACGACCCAAATTTCCTTGCCGGTTTTGGCATCGAGAGCAATGAGGAAACCATCGAGCGTGCCGAAGACCACTTTGCCCTCGGCATAGTCGAGACCGCGATTTACGGTATCGCAACAAGCGCGCGGAACGGCCGATTCGTCACGGTCCGTCTTCTTCAAATAATTCCAAATCTCTTTCGGATGGTCGGGATCCGTCAGATCGAGCGCCTGAACAATGTTTGGCCAGCCGCTGACCATATACATCATCGGCGTGCCGTCGACCTCGACGACAAGCGGCTGGCCCTCATGGCCGCGCAGGGCGCCAGTCGATTGTGCCCACGCCATCTGCAACTTATCGACGTTGTTTTTGTTGATCTCGTCCAGCGTGCTGTAGCGCTGTAGCGAATAATTTTTGCCCGTTACGGGCCACAGGTTTGGATTCTTCTCCAGTCGGATGACGTCGTCGTTGGCAAGGGCGTAGGTTGTCATTCCGACAAACCCCGTCAACGCCACGGCGACTAGCAAAATTTTCCCTCGTTGTCTCATGGCTTTTCCTCTCCCAGCTTGCCGTTATCGCCTCTTACGGCTCGAGTTCAGGCATTAGCTTTCAGCGAGCCAAGGTCCCGCGCGCCAAATTGCGTATGCGAGAGCATCACGCACTAAGTGCCTGCTTGATCTCGTTGAAGGGCGAACGTAATTTACCGGAGAGGAGCAAAGCGGACTATGGATGCTTTGCACGAAAAATCCGGGAGGATCACCCGAGTCACCGCCCGAAAGCGCTAATTGAAAGATCGATACATCACCATCCGGCGCGCAGATTGCTATACGAATTTGCAGCCGAGAACGATTCGCACGAGGTCGATGAGAGTGCAGGCACCAAGTTTTTGTCGGAGCAAGAAATAACAGCTCGCAACTGTCCTGTAGGACAAATTGGCCGCCGTGGAGATCCCTTTCATTGAGCAGCCGCAGTCCAAGGGCCTCAATATCCGCATCTCTCATGAAGTAATCGCGTTGAGAACATTACGGCACGAGCCTGGGTCAATAAGCCCGAGCTGGTGCGCTGCTCTAACAGTCGCAAACACCTGGCCCTCTAGGCGGCGTACCGGATCCACAAATGACGCTCGGTCAATTCGCAGCATTCGTGAGCCAGTAGAAGCGACGCAACCAATGATCACTGATGCGACGCTGAACGCGTGTTGTCGTCCGCAAATCGACGTGAAAGAGATCGACGCTCCAGTCGGCAAACTTCAAGAGCGGGACATGCGGCAGCGAGCTCGGGCAACCTCACGCGCACACACTCTGCGCGGTAGAGCCAGGCACGTTCTCTTCTGGAACCGATATATAACCGGCTTGAACGGCGATCATCCGTCCGTCTATGAGCTGGACATGGCTGCTGTTGGGAGGCGCCTTCAGACGTACCAGTAACGGCTCGATCGTGCTTTGCGTGGTTTCAACTAGATGTCGGTAATATGCTATGAGGGCAGGTTCCGCTGAAGCGGGGTTCCCGCCTGCCGTGTGAACCGTCGTTTACCGAAAACGGTCTCGACCTCATATTTTTCATCGGTCTCTGCGATTGCCGGAAACGAGATCGAAATCAGGGATGCTTGCGCAGGCTCAAGATGTAGCTGGCAACCTCAGATACCTGGTCGTCCGTGAGCATAGGATCCGGCATTGTCATGGGAATCGTGCTTTCGTCCCAATGGGTCGTCTTTATGAAATGGCTTACAAATTCCGCCGACATACCCGGCCGGTTGGCAATTTCTTCGAAGTTGGGAGTGCGCTGATCGAGCCGCGGTGCAAAACGCTGATCCGGCGCAACAACATGACAGACCGAACAAACTTCCAGCGCAAGTTGCCGACCGGCAGTGATGCTGGCGTCCTCGGCGTTGGCCAGATTTGCCGAGAGAGCCACGTGCACTCCGGCCACGACCGTGGCAATGAGAAGCCTATTCATTCTTGCCCACCTTATTTGCGCCAACGCGCCTCACGCACCGCAGCTAATCGCGCTCTATTTTCCCATGCTCTTCGAATGCGGCAAGGATTGCGCGGGCGCGGTTTCATAAAGCTCCAGCCACATAGCGTTGAGGATTGAGAAAGTGCCCGCAAATCCTACGCCCAGAATCCATGAGAAATACCACATGCGTCGTCTCCCTTATTTAATAGGTACTGGACGAATTGTTGACAACATAGGCGAGCGTCACACGGCCGCGCAGCACGCGATAGACCCAAGCCGTGTACGCGATAATGACGGGCAGGAATATAATCGTCGCGACCAACATGATCGTTAGCGTCAACTGGCTCGATGAAGCATCGAAGATGGTGAGACTCGACTTCGGATCGAGCGAGGACGGCAGCAGGAACGGAAATATGCTGAGGCCGGCCGTGGCGATCACGCCCGCGACCGTCAACGTGCTAGCAATCAGCGCAAGCGCGTTGCGACGCGCGCCCAGGAAAGCGATGGTTGCAAGTGCCGCTGCCAATACGAGCAACGGCGCTGCGACGATCCAAGGTCGTGCAAAATACTGGTCGAGCCAAGTGCCATTGCGCGCAACTTCTTTAAGCAGCGGATTGGACGGCCCATCCTGTACGACATGCCCGACGATGGAATAGGCGGGGATGCCGATCGAAACCCAAATGCCGGAGGTAGCAAACAGCAGCAGCATGATGAGCGCGGACAATCGTGCATAAGATGCGGCGCGCGAGGCGATAGGCTCGTCGGCCTTGAGCGCCAGGTAGGCACCGCCATGCGTCACCAACATGCTCACGCTCACGAGCCCGCAGAGAAGCGCAAACGGATTCAATAGGCCGAAAAGCGTGCCTTCGTAGGTCATACGCAGCGTGTCGTCAAAACGGAACGGCACGCCTTGGATGACGTTACCGAAGGCGACGCCAAAGACGAGCGCGGGAACAAGCCCGGCGACAAACAGCGCCCAATCCCAAATGCTGCGCCATGTCGGATTGACGATTTTTGAGCGGAACTTGAAAGCGACCGGCCGCAAGATCAAAGCGCAGAGCACCAGGAACATCGCCAGATAGAAGCCGGAGAAGGCAACCGCATACAACGGCGGCCAGGCGGCGAAGATCGCGCCGCCGCCGAGGATGAGCCATACTTGGTTGCCTTCCCAAACCGGACCGACCGTATTGATGACGATGCGCCGCTCCGGGTCGGTGCGGGCAACGAAGGGAAGCAACGTCGCCGCGCCGAGATCGAATCCGTCGGTGGCCGCAAATCCGATGAGCAGCGTGCCGAGCAGCGCCCACCAGATAAGACGCAACGTTTCATAGGCGAGCACGGCGCTTCCTTTCTTTATTCTGCCGCGGCTGCGGCGGCCGTCGCGACGGCCTTTGCCGAAACGTCAGGCCCGATGAGCGCCGGCCCGAGACGGATCGTCTTGACCATCAGGTAGATTTCAATGACGAGGAGAGTCGAATAGAACAGGATGAAGCCTGTGAGCGTGGTCAGCACGTCGCCGGCCGAGAGCGACGAGACGGCAAGAAACGTCGGCAGCACCCCCTCAATGACCCACGGCTGGCGGCCAACTTCCGCGACGAACCAGCCTAGCTCGGCGGCGATCCACGGCAGCGGCAAAATCCATAACGCGACGTGCAGGAACATCCGCGAAGACGTGAGCCGGCGCGAGGACGCGAGATAGAAGGCGACTACGAACAGGGCTATGAAGAAAAGGCCGAGCCCGACCATGATTCGGAAGCTCCAGAAGAGCGGCGAAACGGCGGGTACCGTGCTCCATGCGGCGGCAAGCACATCGGCGTTGGTCGCGTTCTGGATATCGGGCCTGTATCTCTTGAGCAGTAGCGCATAGCCAAGGTCGTCGGCGTGCGCAGCAAGCGCCGTTCTGGCGCCGGCGTCGCTGTGATTGGCGTGCACTTTTTCGAGCGCATCGTAGGCGACAAGGCCGGCGCGAATGCGCGTCTCGGCGCGCCCAACCAGCTCGTCGATGCCCGGCACAGTAGTGTTGATTGAGCGCGTTACGATGAGCCCCAACATCCAGGGCACTTCGACGTCGTCGTCGGTTTTATGCGTTACTTGGTTCGGCAATCCGAAGACCGTGAACGAAGCCGGGGCTTTCTCCGTATTCCACATCGACTCGATGGCGGCGATCTTCATCTTTTGATTCTCGCCCGCCGTATAGCCGCTTTCGTCGCCGAGCACGACCACGGAAAGCGCCGCGGCCAAGCCGAAACTCGCCGCGACCGTCATCGAGCGTTTGGCAAGTTCGACATGCCTGCCGCGCAGCAAATAGTAGGCGCTGATTGCCAGCACGAACACCGAGCCGGTAACATAGCCGGCGCTCACCGTGTGCACGAACTTGGCCTGCGCGACCGGGTTGAGGATCACCGCCGAGAAATCCGTGACTTCCATGCGCATCGTGTCGGGATTGAAGCGAGCGCCGACCGGATGCTGCATCCAGCCGTTGGCAATGAGGATCCACAACGCCGAGAGGTTCGAGCCGAGCGCCACGAGCCAGGTAACGGCGAGATGCCCGACCTTGGAAAGTCTGTCCCAACCGAAGAAGAACAGGCCGACGAAGGTCGCCTCGAGAAAGAACGCCATGAGCCCTTCGATTGCCAGCGGCGCGCCGAATATGTCGCCGACGTAATGGCTGTAATAGGCCCAGTTCATGCCGAACTGGAATTCCATGGTAATGCCGGTCGCCACCCCCATGGCGAAGTTGATGCCAAAAAGCAGGCCCCAGAACTTGGTCATTTGCCGCCAGATCTCGCGGCCCGTCATGACGTAAACGCTCTCCATGATGCCGAGCAAAATGGACAGCCCGAGCGTCAGAGGAACGAATAGGAAATGATACATCGCCGTCAGGCCGAACTGGAGGCGCGAGAGCTGTACGACGTCCATTGTGTTCACGGTAACGAACCTCTCGAAGAGAAATTGTCGCTGCCCGTCAGTTTCACCAAGGTATCCCGAGAATCGATTTTTGGAGGATTGCCAAACACCAGCCAACCCGCGGCGAGGATCACCATCAACTTTATGGTGGTAACCAGCGCGACGTCGCGAAAGAGATGGTGCCTGGGCATGGGTCGAATGTCCGGGAGGTTTTACGCCTGCGCTTTGATCTGGATCATGTCGTGCCGCGCCCGCCGCGAATTTCGCGTCGCGTTGCCGACAGCCGGAAGCATCGGATGGCAAGAACCTGAGACCGCTACGATTGCGGCTAGGAACGGGCCTCGGCGCCGCTTGATCCGCGTCAAGGCCATACACCGCCGGGATAGGGCCTATTGCCTCGGGAGAAGAGTGAAGGAAATGCCTTACGAATCGATCGAAGATCTTCCCGACCCGGTCCGCGAACATCTGCCGCCGCATGCCCAGGAGATCTATCGTGGTGCCTTCAACAACGCTTGGGAGCGCTATGCCGATCGCGGCGCGGAGCGCGAGGAAACCGCGCATCGGATCGCCTGGGCGGCCGTGAAACGGCAGTACCGCAAAATGGGCGGGGAATGGGTGGACAAATAGCGGCGATCTTTGGCAGACGGCGGCCTCCCGCTGCTATCTACGCTTCCACGCGCGTTTCGCCAGCCGGAAAATCTTCCGCCCCCTCGTTGCGGAAATGGGCAAACGTTCGATAAATGAGGATCTTCACGCCGCTCGCGATCAAGAAGAAGCCTAAGGCATAAACCCAGACCAGCAGCGCCAGCCCCCAGCCGATCGGCGCCATGAACCATCCGTAGACCACCGCGAACGTTCCAGCGAGTTGCGTGCATTCACAGGGCACGATGAGTTTCCAGTTCGGCAGCGGCCGTTCCCAGACAGCGCCTTTGTTGCGGGTGAGATAGATTGTCATGTGCCCCGCTACGAGCAGCTTGAGGAAAACCACCGACTGCACGATTCCGGGTTTGAGATGAAAATAGTCGCGAGCGATCCAGAAGATTCCAAAGCTGGCAAGGACGCCGACCGTACCGAGCACCGAGGCAACGACGAGCACCCATCTCATGTCCCACCGAGTCGGCCGCAAGGCGACCGGGGCGTTGTCGTAAGCGATCATCATGATCGGCACATCGTTGAGCAGCGCAAGTAGAACGATCATCACTGCCGTGACGGGATAAAAGTCGAAGATGAGAATGCTTGCCGTCATGAACAGCAGGACGCGAGTCGTCTCGGCGATCCGATAGATCGCATATCCTGTCATGCGCTCGAAGATCTGGCGGGCCTGTTCGATCGTGCGCGTGATCACCGAGAGGCCGGGCGCCGTTAGGACAAGGTCGGCTGCGGCACGCGCCGCATCCGTGGCGCTGCTGACGGCGATTCCGACATCCGCCTGCTTGAGCGCCGGCGCGTCGTTCACGCCGTCGCCGGTCATGCCGACGATATAGCCGGCATCCTGAAGCGCCTTCACGATTGCGAACTTGTGCTCCGGAAAAACCCGCGCAAATCCGTCCGCCGCCACGATGGCTGGGAGGCGATCGGCGAGCATATCGTCGCCGAAAACGGCGTCGGCAACCACGATGTTTTCGCCGAGCCTAACTTGCCTGGCGATCTGACGGGCGATCGCCTCGTGATCGCCCGTCACCATTTTGATCTTGAGCCCCATGCCGCGCGTTGCCGCGATCGTCTCAGCGCAGTCCTCACGCGGCGGATCGAACAATGGAACCAACCCAAGGAAATGCCATTTGGCCGCCTCGTCGGTCTTAGCGACGCCGAGCGTGCGGAACCCTTTGGCTGCGTCGGCATCCACCTGCGTCGCGACCGATTTACGATCTTCGGGGCCGAGATCGCACAGGTCGACGATGACCTGCGGCGCGCCTTTGGCGACGCGGAAGCGCTTGCCCTGTTTTTCGACCTCAGCTTCCGCCCGCTTCGCCACGGAATCGAAGGGATGAAACGCCGCAACGGTATAGTCGTCGAGTTCCTTGCCGGCGTGCGCGCCGGCAAGGATCGCGGCATCGATCGCGTCGGGCGCATCGCGGCGCGAAGCCAATGCTGCGACAAAGAGAAGGTCGTCCGGCTTGGTTCCGGCCGCCGGCTGCGCTTCGCCCAGGGTGAGCTCGTTCTTCGTCAACGTCCCGGTCTTGTCCGTGCACAGCATATTCATACCGGCCATCTCCTCGATGGAGACGAGGTGCGAGACGATCGCGCGCATCCTGGCAAGGTGTTCGGCGCCGACCGCCATGGTGACCGACAGCACCGCCGGCAATGCAACGGGAATCGACGCGACCGTTAGGATCAGCGCGAATTGCAGCGTTTCCACCAACGGGTCGTGGCGCAAGAAGGCGGCAATTCCGATCATGACGACCAAACCGACGGTCATAAGAATCAGAAAATTGCCGATGCGTATCACGGCACGTTGGAAGTGCGATTCGGTCTTAGCCCCTTCGACGAGACGCGCGGTCTTGCCGAAATAAGTGCTCGTTCCCGTCGCAGTGACGCAGCCGATCATTTCGCCTTGCTTGGCGATCGAGCCGGAATAAACATCGTCGCCCACCCGCTTGTCGACCGGGAGCGATTCGCCGGTCAGCGCCGATTGATCGACGCCGAGGTAGTCGCCATCGAGCAATCTTATGTCGGCGGGAATGATATTGCCAAGCTTCACCAGCACGACGTCGCCAGGCACCAACAGCCGCGCCTCGATATCCTTCCAGGCGCCGTCGCGCTTTACGCGCGCCTTAGGCGCCAGACGTATCTGTAGCAAGGCAATCGCGTTGCCCGCCTTGAATTCCTGCCAGAAGCCGACGCCGGCATTGATGAAAAGCATCGCCAGGATGATGGCGAGATCGTCCCAATGTTTCAGCAGCGAGGAAAGCGTCGCCGCGATTTCTATCATCCAAGGAATCGGTCCCCAGAAGAAGTGCGCCAGACGTTCGAGTACGCTCGTGCGGTGTTCGGCGAGCGCATTCTCGCCATATTGGGCAAGACGCCGGGCGGCTTCCGCCTCGCTCAATCCGGCGGTCTCGTTGCCGGGCATCTTGTCTTCCTCTCAGCCGACGCCGCCGCGGCCGCCGGCCGGATCAAATCCAGGGTATGGCGGCCAATCATCGCTTCTTCGTCCGTCGGGATGACCCGAACTGCGACACGGCTCGACGGCGCGCCGATGAGCGGTGCGTTGTGGGCATTGGCTTGTGGATCGAGTGCAACCCCGAGCCACCCAAGTTTCTCGCAGACCATCGCGCGGATCTCCGGCGCATGTTCGCCGATTCCCGCGCTGAACACGAGGCCGTCGAGACCGCCGAGCGAACTTGTCAGCGCGCCGATCTCGCGCGCGATGTGGAAGACGAAGAGTTCGATCGCTTCGCGCGCGCGCGGATCGCTGCTGGCGAGAAGCGTGCGCATGTCGCCGGCGATTCCGGAGACGCCGAGCAGGCCGGATTTACGGTAGAGTAGATCCTCGACCTCTTTGGCGCTCAGCCCGCGCCGCTGCTCGAGGTAGAGGACGACGCCAGGGTCAAGATTACCGCAGCGCGTACCCATCATTAACCCGTCGAGCGGCGTAAAGCCCATGGTCGTGTCGATGCTGCGCCCGTCGCGCATGGCGCAAAGGCTCGCGCCGTTGCCGAGATGCGCGGCAATGACGCGGCCTTTTGCCAGATCGGGCGCGAGTTCGCGCAACCGGCGGGAAAGATATTCGTAGGAGAGGCCGTGAAAGCCGTAGCGCCGCACGCCCTCGTCTTCGTAGGAACGCGGCAGCGCGAAGCGGGTGGCGGCCACGGGCATCGTGCGGTGGAAGGCCGTATCGAAACAGGCGACCTGCGGAAGCTCCGGGCGCGCGACGGCGATGGCACGAATGGGCGCAAGGTTATGCGGCTCGTGCAAAGGCGCGAGCGGCGTCAATCGATCGAGGGCGGCGAGAAGCTCGGGCGTGACGCGCTCGGGCTTGCTGTGATCCGCGCCGCCATGCACAACGCGGTGGCCGGCGGCCAGAAGCCGGTCGGCGCCAAGATGTCGCTCCGCCCAGCCGATGACTTTCTCAACGAGCGGGAGAAAGGATTGCCCGCGCCATGTTTCCTCGGTGAGCACGTTATCGTTCGGATCGTGGGCGACGAAATATTGCCGGGTCTCCCGCTCTTCCAACTTGCCGCGCGACGCCAACGCAAGCCGCCCCGCTCCGCCCGCTTCAAACAATGAAAACTTGATGCTCGACGAACCCGCATTGAACGCAAGAATCGCGTCAGCCATGTTCAGGCCTCGACCTGCGGCAAAGCCGCCCTTCTGCGGGCGATCAACACGGCTACGGCGCAGGATGCGATGCGGGTGCGCTCGGCATCGGCGCGGCTCGTCAGGATGATCGGTACGCGCGCGCCGAGCACGACGCCGGCTGCATCGGCGCCGGCCAGAAAGGTCAGCTGTTTTGCCAGCATGTTGCCGGACTCGAGATCGGGAACGACGAGAATATCGGCTTGCCCCGCGACCTTGGAAACGATCCCCTTTTCCGCCGCGGCGGCGGGGCTTACCGCGTTGTCGAAGGCGAGCGGACCGTCTAGCAGCGCGCCGGTGATCTGGCCACGGTCCGCCATTTTGCAAAGCGCCGCGGCATCCAACGTAGAGGGCAGCTTCGGATTGACGGTCTCGATCGCCGAAAGGATTGCGACGCGCGGCGTCGCAATACCCATCACATGCGCGAGATCGATCACGTTCTGAATAATGTCGCGTTTTTCTTCAAGATTCGGCGCGATATTCACGGCGGCATCGGTGATGAGCAAAGGCCGCGGATAGGTCGGCACGTCCATGAGATAGACGTGGCTCAGTCTGCGCCCGGTGCGTAGGCCGCTCCCCGGAGCGAGCACCGCTCGCAGCAGTTCGTCGGTATGGAGCGAGCCTTTCATCAGAAGACCGGCTTCGCCCTTTTGGACGAGGCCAACGGCCATAGCAGCGGCTGCCTCGCTATGCGGCGCGTCGACGATTGGATAGGGGGAGATATCGACCTTCGCCGCCTCTGCCGCCTTGAGGATCTTGGCGTTCGGGCCAACCAGGATCGGCGCAATCAGCCCGGCCTTCGCCGCTTCCACGGCCGCTCCGATGGCATTGGCGTCGCAAGGGTGAGCGACGGCCGTAGCCAGCGGCTCCCGCCCCGCCGTCGCTGCGAGCAAGGCGCGGAATCGTTCGTGGCGGCTGAGCCGCACTTCCGGCAATTCGACGCGCGGCCGCCGTACCTTTTCAGATGGCGCACGCACATAGGCGGTGCCTTCGATTACCGTATCGCCATTCTGGTTGGCGCAGCAGCAATCAAGGACAACTTCGCTTTTGCCCGGCCGCTTCTCTTTGACCGTCAATGTCGCGGTGATCGTATCACCGACGCTCACGGGACGTAAAAACCGTAAGTCCTGGCCGAGATAGATGGTACCCGGGCCGGGCAATTTCGTGCCGAGTACGCTCGAGATGAGACCCGCACCGAGCATGCCGTGCGCGACGATCTTGTGGAACGTATCGGTCTGGGCGTAGGCCGGATCGAGATGCGCTGGATTGATGTCGCCGGAAACTACGGCGAAGAGATCGATATCCTGTTGGACCACGGTACGCGAAAGACTCGCATGCTCGCCGACCTCCATCTCGTCGAACGTACGGTTCTCGATCATGTCGGGTGTGGCGCGCATACTCATTAGGCGGGCCTCAACGCTCGCGGACATATGTGCCGGGGGCGTCGGCAAGCGCCGGATAATCCGCGGGGGCCAACGGTGGCGGCGGCGCCAGCGCGCCGGAGCGGGCATCGAGCCACGCTACCCACACCGGCCACCACGAACCGTCGTGCTCGGCGGCTTTAGCAGCCCACTCGTCCGGATTGAGATAGGGAGCACGCGGCGCGCGGCGTTCGATGCGGTAATGCCGGTTTGGATGGCCTGGCTCGCTGACGATTCCGGCGTTATGTCCGCCCGAGGCAAGGACGAAAGTAATGTCGCCTTGGTTGAGCAGATGGATCTTATAGACCGAATGCCAAGGCGCCACATGATCCGTTTCCGTGCTCACCGAAAAGGTCGGCAGACGGATTTCGGAAATGGCGACGGGCTTGCCCTCGACCTCATACCGCCCCTCGGCAAGGTCGTTGTGGAGGAACATGTCGCGCAGATATTCGGAATGCATGCGATACGGCATCCGCGTCGCATCGGCGTTCCATGCCATGAGATCGAAGGGGGGGTCGCGTTCGCCGAGCAGATAAGTCGTAATCAGCCGCGACCAAATGAGATCGTTCGAACGCAGCATCTGGAACGCGCCTGCCATCTGCGCGCTGTCCAAATAACCCTGCTTCCACATCACGTCGTCGAGCAGCGCGAGCTCGCTTTCGTCCGTAAAGAGCTGAAGCTCGCCGGCTTCCGTGAAATCGGTCTGCGCGGCGAGCAAGGTCAGGCTTGCCAACCGGTCGTCCGAGTCGCGGGTCATGGCGGCGGCGGCGATGGCAAGCAGCGTGCCGCCGAGGCAATACCCGCACGCATGTATCTTATGGTCGCCGCAAATCGCGTTGACGGCGTTAAGTGCGGCCATAAGCCCGAGACGCCGGTAATCTTCGAGGCCGACGTCGCGCAATTCCGGCCCGGGATTACGCCACGAGATGCAGAAAACGGTATAGCCCTGGGAGACTAGATAACGAATCATCGAATCGTGCGGCGACAAATCGAGGATGTAATATTTCATGATCCATGCCGGAACGACGAGGATCGGCTCCGGCCGAACCCGTTCGGTCGTCGGCGCATACTGGATGAGTTCCATCAACTCGTTGCGCAGCACCACCTTACCCGGCGTTACCGCAACATCCTTGCCGACGACGAAATCCTTCGCCGCGTCGAGCGGCATATGGTTCACCAGCCGGCGGACGTCTTCTACATAGTTCTGATAGCCCCTGACGAAATTCCAACCGCGTTGCGTGACCATTGCGCGCACGACTTCGGGGTTGGTCAACGGGAAGTTCGAGGGAGCGAAGACGTCCAGCATCTGCCGCGTAACAAACGACACCATGTTTGCATGCGATTTCGTGACCCCGGGCAGACAGGCGGTGGCCGCGTGCCACCATTGCTCACCGAGAAGAAAAGCCTGCGCGATCGCGTTGTAAGGCGGATGCTCCCAAGTATCGTCGCGGAATCGCCGGTCGCCCGGCTGTGGTTTCGTCCATTGCGATGGCGAGGCAAACCGCGCCCACTGGCGCGCCGCGAGTTCCATCAACTCGAGACGCCGTCCCGGCGCATTGGCGAGATGCAAGCCCCAATCGAGATAGGCGAGCGCCAAAGATATCAGCGAAAGCGAGCCCGTAAATCGAGCCTGGCGGGCGTGCAACAGGCGATCGAACGAGTCTTCCCCCGCCGATGCGGCGCTGCTGGCCGCAACGAGATTTTCGCTTGCCGCTCCGTTTGCCGAAGGAGCGATACTTTCGGCTGGCACCGAGCTTCGGCCGGCGCCACCGGTGTGCTTCTCCGCGAGGCTTAATTCGGGCATGCGGAATTCCTTTGAATAATGGTTACGCTGAAAATGTACGTGGGCTCGATCGGCGACGAATTGATTGGGATCAACCGCATGTCCGAACGCGAGAAATCCGTTTTTGACCGAAATCAATGCTTTGGCGAACGGATATTAAAGAGTGAATTTTTCGCACTTATGGAGGAAGATATGCACGATACACCGCATGGCGGCGCAAAAGCCTCCGAAACGCAATTTCCATTCAATCTCGTCGAAGCGCAGGATCGCGGCGCGGCGCTGTTCACGCAGCTCAACGAGCTGATGGTCAAAACGACGCGCGCCATTTGGGAAAGCGAAACCGAGTTGCTGCGGATCGAAACCGAGCAGGCGACGAAGTGTTTCCTTCCGCCGAAGATCGGCGACGACCCGGGAAGCACGATCGCCGACTACTGCGAACAATTGCATCAACGAACCGACCGGATGATCGCGCAGATGCGCCGCGTCAACGACCTGTTCAAGGATTGCGGCTGGCAGGTCGTCGCGCTCTATGCCGAAGAGCTTCGTCAAATCGGGAAACAATCGGCCTCCGGTCGGTGAAGCGCGAGGCAAGAATGAGAACGGCGCTGATCACCGGCGGCGTGAGCGGTATCGGCGCCGCGACCGCGAAGCTTCTGAAAAAATCCGGCTATTCCGTGGTCGCAAATTATTTCGGCAACGATGCCGACGCCGAGGCGTTCGCGAAGCAAACGCAGATCCCCGTCCGGCGTTGGGACGTGGCAGATTTCGCGGCGTGCCAGGAAGGCGCCGCGGCGGTCGCGCGAGAAAGCGGGCCAATCGACATTCTGATTAACAATGCCGGCATCGTGCGCGACGGCACGCTGCACAAGATGACCCCGGAGCAATGGCGCAGCGTTATCGATGTCGATCTCGGCGGTTGCTTCAATATGTGCCGCGCGGTGATCGAAGGGATGCGCGAGCGCCGCTTCGGGCGAATCGTCAACATCAGTTCGGTCAACGGCCTGTCCGGACAATTCGGGCAGACGAACTATGCCGCCGCCAAGGCGGGAATCATCGGTTTCACCAAGTCGCTCGCGTTCGAAAGCGCGGCGCGCGGGATCACCGTCAATGCCGTCGCGCCCGGTTATACGGACACCGGCATGGTGCGCGCCGTGCCGCCCAAAATCCTTGCCAATATCGTGGCCGGCGTGCCGGTCGGCCGGCTTGCCAAACCGGAAGAGATCGCACGCTGCATTTTGTTCCTGGTGGACGACGACTCGGGCTTCATCACCGGCGCGACCTTGTCGGTCAACGGCGGAAAATACATGGCATGACCATAGGCAACCAATTGCGAGATTCGCCGCGCGGCGAAATTGGGGATGATCACGATGAACGAGGACTCAGTCGGCATCGGCCTAAAGCGTATCAATACGTTGAGAAGATGGCGTGGCGCTTCTTGCGGCAACGCGCTTTGCGTTTCGCAGCCGCAAATCCGCCGCCTTCAAGAATTAGCCGCTGAACTGCACGCGCTTTACGCCGATGTCTCCGGTCCGCAGCGGCTGGCTTTCGATCGAAAAATCACCGGAACGATCTGCGAACTTCTCCGCCTGGACGAGCGGATGAAGTTTCAGGATACGCCCGAATCGGCCGCGCGCCGGACGGCCTGATCCACATCAATGCCACCAAAGACGCCGCTTCATCTCCTTCTCTCAATGACCGAAGCTGAGCGGCCGTCGCCTCGTTTTCACCTTGCGGAGAAGTTCATCATGAAGGCGCTTATCTATCGCGGCCCCGGTTCGAAAGTCCTCGAAGACCGCCCTAAACCGAAAATCAAGGATCCCGGCGACGCAATCGTGAAGATGATGAAAACGACCATCTGCGGCACCGATCTTCATATTCTGAAGGGCGATGTTCCGACTTGCAAGCCGGGGCGAATCCTCGGTCATGAGGGCGTCGGCGTAGTCGACTCGCTCGGCCCCGGCGTGACGTCGTTCCGCCAGGGTGACAAGGTGCTCATCTCCTGTATCTCGGCTTGCGGTATCTGCGAATACTGCCGGCGCGGCATGTATTCACATTGCACGACCGGCGGTTGGATTCTCGGCAACGAGATCGACGGGACGCAGGCTGAATATGTGCGCACGCCGCATGCCGACACGAGCCTCTATCATATTCCCGAAGGCGCCGACGAAGAGGCGCTCGTCATGCTCAGCGACATTCTGCCGACCGGCTTCGAGTGCGGCGTCCTCAACGGTAAAGTGGCGCCGGGCTCGAGCGTGGCAATCGTCGGATCCGGCCCGATCGGGCTCGCCGCATTGCTGACCGCGCAGTTCTATTCTCCGGCGCAGATCATCGTGGTCGATCTCGACGACAACCGCCTGGGTCTGGCGCGTCAATTCGGTGCGACGTGTACGATCAACAGCGGCGACGACAAGGCGGCCGAAGCGGTGAAGGCGCTGACCGGCGGCCGTGGCGTAGATACCGCGATCGAGGCGGTCGGCGTACCGGCGACTTTCCAACTCTGCGAGGATATCGTCGCGCCGGGCGGCGTCATCGCTAACATCGGCGTGCACGGCAAGAAGGTCGACCTGCACTTGGAATGGCTATGGTCGCAGAACATCGAGATTACGACACGGTTGGTCGATACGGTTTCGACCCCGATGCTGCTGAAGACCGTGGAAGCCAAGAAGATCGATCCCAGGCGGCTGATCACGCACCGCTTCACGCTTGATCACATCCTCGACGCCTACGAGACGTTCGGCCACGCCGCCGATACCCGTGCGCTGAAGGTAATCATTGCCGCATAGGCAAGCCAGCACACCGCCTGATCCCGAAGTCCATGCCTTCGGAATCCCTTTTACGTTGTCTGAACGGCCGCGATCCGGAAGCGGCGCAGCGCGAAGAACAGAAACACGCCTCCCGCAAGAGCGACGAAAAGATATTGCGGCCACACCACCGCAAAACCGGCGCCTCGAAACAGGATCGCCTGCGCGAATGAGACGAAATGCGTCGATGGTGAGAATTCCATGATCGTCCGCAACGCCACCGGCATGGATTCGAGCGGCGTATTGCTGCCCGAGAGAATGTTCATCGGAAATGCGACGAGAATGTAAAGCAATCCAAGCTGCGGCATCGTACGGGCAATCGTCGCCAGGAAGACTCCGACCGCAGTAGCGAAGAACAAGTAGATCGCGACGCCGCTGATGAAGAGCGGCACGGACCCGACGACTGGAATCCTGAGGAGCCAACGCACGACGAACTCCAGTGACGATGCCGCTGCGACGGTAATCACGAGACCGTTGGCCCAGATCTTCGACATGGCGATTTGAAAAGGCGAGACCGGCATAACGAGCAGGTGATCCATCGTGCCGTGCTCGCGCTCGCGCACTACGGCGGCTCCCGCCAAGATGATCGCCAGCATAGTGACGTTGTTGACGATTCCCATAACGCTCGTAAACCACGCGGTCGTGACATTCGGATTGTACATGACACGCACCGAAAGGCTGGCCGGCGTCATCGCTATGTTCTGGGAACGCGACAGAAACGAACCCTCGTTGCGCGACAGGAAATTGTCGATCTCAGTCAAAAGAATCTGTTGGATGTAGCCGTAGCCGAGGCCGGCCTGTACCATGGCGGTCGCATCGATGTTGACTTGCACCTCGGGACTGCGTCCGCCCAAGGCATCGGCTTCGAAATTCGGCGGGATGACGATTACGAACGTGTAGACTGCCGTATCCAACAAGTGATCGACTTCGTTCTCGGAGACCGGCACCGGCTTCTTGAAATACGGCGGCAGAAAAGCGGCGATCATGCGCCGCGACAGTTCGGAATTGTCCTGATCAACCACGGCAACCGACGCGTTACGCAGTTCCTGGGCATTGCTCTGCGCCTGCATGTAAATGGCAAACGAAAACGTGTAGGCCACGAGCCCGAGCAGCACGGCATCGTGAAAGAAGCTGCGAAGCTCCTTCGTCCCGAGCCAGAAGATATTGCCGAGCGTCCGCATGCCGCGTCGTACTCCTAAGCTTCCTGCTTGCGCAGGAGCAGGACGCTGAGCGTCGTCAAAATCGGGATGAACACGGCAACGGCCAGCACGCTTTCGTAAAGATCGTGGAACCCAAGTGCTTTGGTGAAGGTGCCGATGCTGATCTTCAGGAAATACGTCATGGGAAAGCCGCGCCCCATGATAGCGGCGCCCCCGGTCAGGGAGGAGACCGGCACCAGCATTCCGCTGAACGTCGTCGCCGGCAGAACCGTGAGAATCGCGGCGCCGAACAAGGCGGCGATCTGGGTCCGGCAGAAGGCCGAGATCAACATGCCGATGCCAGTTGTCGCCGTTACGTAGAGCAGCGCGCCGAGGAACAACGTCGGAAAGCTTCCCTTCAACGGAACGTGGAAAAGGAAAATCGCCATCAGGCACATCAGCCCGAAATTGACCATGGCGATCGCGATATAGGGGATCTGCTTGCCAAGCAGAAACTCAATACGTGTGACAGGAGTCACGTAAAGGTTGGTGATCGAACCAAGCTCCTTCTCGCGCACCACGGCAAGCGCCATGAGAATAGCCGGAATCTCCACCAGCAAAAGCGCCAAGGCGCCGGGTACCTCCGCGTAGATGCTATCGAAGTTCTGGTTGTAGCGGAACCTCGATTCGATTCTCGCCAGCACAGCCGTGCTTATCTCCGAATGGCCGAACATGGCGAGATCGTCATTGCGCAGCGCGTCGCGTACGTCGTCCGACGTAATATCAGCGGCGAGACCGTTCTGTGCCGCATAATCGGAAAGAAACTCTGCGTGAGCCGCCTGCAGATAGCCGCGAATCGTCTCAGCGCGGAACGGCATCGCGCCGTCGACCCATGCCCCGACTTCGGTCGGTACGCCTTTTTTCAGATCGCGGCCGAAGTCCGGCGGCATCTCGATTGCGGCGGTAATGTCTCCCGACTGCATGCGGCGTTCGAGCTCTGCCTGATCGACAATCGGTGCCTTTTCAACGAAGTAGGTCGAGCCGCGCAGCTCCTCGAGATAAGCTCGGCTCTCGTGCGAATTGTCCCGGTCGAGAACCGCGAAGGTGAGATTATCGACATCGGTCGAAATGCCGGTGCCGAAAATCGCCATAAGAAACGCGGTGCCCAGCAGCGCAAAACCCATGCGGATCGGATCGCGGATCAGCTCAAGAGATTCGCGAATCGCATAGGCAAAAAGGCGACGCGGACTGAACCGAGCGCGGCGTTTCGATGCCGGCGCAGTCGTCGCAGAGAATACCGGAGCACTTGGCGTGGCGCGCCCCCGCGCGCTTTCGAGATAACCAACGAAAGCGTCTTCGAGGCTGGCCGCGCCGCGGGCTTTTACAATTTCCGCAGGGACGCCGGTAGCCAGCACCCTGCCCGCGTCCATAAGGGCGATCCGATCGCAGCGCGAAGCTTCGTTCATGAAATGGGTGGAGACGAATACGGTGACGCCGTCTTTGCGCGACAGGTCGCCGAGCAATTCCCAAAATTGATCGCGCGCCAGCGGATCGACGCCGGACGTCGGTTCATCGAGAATGAGAAGATCCGGCCGGTGCACGATGGCGACGGCCAGCGACAGACGCTGGCGTATTCCGAGCGGAAGGTCGCTGGCCCGTTGGTCGATATATTCGGAAAGTCCGAACCGGCCGACGAGTTCGTCGATGCGGGCGCGCGCATGATCGAGGTGAAAGAGCCTGGCGTGCAGGACAAGATTTTGCCGGACGGTGAGCTCCGTATAAAGCGAAAAGGACTGCGACATATAACCGACGCGAAAGCGCCCGCTCATGTCGTAGGCATCGATTGGCTTGTTGAAGAGAAGCGCGCTTCCGGCGCTGGCCGGCAAAAGCCCGGTCAGCATTTTCATGGTGGTCGTCTTGCCGGAGCCGTTCGACCCGACAAAGCCGAAGATCTCGCCGCGCTCGATGGAGAAATCGACATGATCCACGGCCGTGAATTCGCCGAAGCGACGCGTTAGGCCGCGAGCGACGATGACGGGCTGGCGATCGCCCGGGGGCCGAGGCGCGATCGTAAAAGCTTTGTGGCCGTGCCGTTGCGTCTCGGGCAGAAGCGCGATGAAACTTTCCTCGAGCGTTTTCGAGCCGGTTTTTCTCTTGATCTCGCTTGGCGAACCGGTAGCCAACACCTGCCCCGCGTTCATAGCGACGAGCCACTCGAACTGCTCGGCCTCCTCCATATAGGCCGTGGCGATGACGACGCTCATACCGGGGCGGGCTCCACGCATGTTCGAAATAAGGTTCCAGAACTGGCGGCGTGAAAGCGGGTCGACGCCCGTAGTCGGTTCGTCAAGGATCAACAAGTCGGGATCGTGGATCAGCGCGCAACATAGCCCGAGCTTCTGCCGCATTCCGCCCGATAACTGGGCAGCCGGCCGATCCGGAACTTGTTCGAGGCCGGTCGCGGCGAGCAGCGCGGCGGTGCGCCGTTCGCGCTCTTCCGCCGATTGACCGAAAAGCCGGCTGAAGAATGTGATGTTCTCATAGACGCTGAGATCGGGATAAAGGTTCTTGCCCAGGCCTTGCGGCATGTAGGCGATGCGCGGACAAATCTCGGCGCGGTGATGCGCATCGGCGAGATCGCCATCAAGGACGTGAACGGTGCCATGCTGAATTCGGCGCGCGCCGGCCAACAGTGCAAGCAGCGAGGATTTCCCAACCCCGTCGGGGCCGATCAGCCCGGCCATGCGGCCGCGCGGAATGGAGAGCGTCACGTTGTCGAGCGCAATTGCTTTGCCATAGCGCAGCGAAATGTCGGCAAACGTAGCGACAGGCTGGTCAGTCAAGATCATTGCGATACCGGGCCGTGCAGCGCGGCCGGCCAGGCGATTCTCGGATCGACGCGCACGTAACCGACGCCCGGCAGTCCCGTGCGCACCAGCGCCGCGCGCGGGCGCAAGAAATCCTGGTCGACGCGCAGCTTGACGCGGAACATGAGCTTGTCGCGCTCTTCCTTCGTTTCCACCGCCTTGGGCGTAAATTGCGCCTGCGTGGCGATGAACGTGACGTGCGCGGGAATCGCAAAGTTGGGATAGGCGTCGAGGACGATGCGGGCGTCGGAGCCGAACCGCGACCTCCCCGCGTCCGCGGTAGGCAGATAAAGATCCATGTAAACGTCGGTGAAATCGAGCATCGTAAACACCTTGCCGCCCGCCGGAAGAACCTCGCCGACATTGGAGATGCGATACTGAATGCGCCCGAGCGTCGGGGAAACCAATGTGTCGTCGGCGATATTGACCTTGTAGAGCTCGACGTCGTGGGTTGAAGCGTCGAGCGCGCGGGCGGCTTCGTCCACGCGGTCGTTCGCGGCGTTCAAGCCGTCTCTGGCGGCGTTGAGCGTTTGCCGGCGCTGATCGAGCTCCTCGTACGTCGCGAACCCGCGCGTCACGAGCGCACTTGTTCGATCGAACTCTTGTTGGGCGAAGACGACTTGCGTTTGCTGCTGGGCGACGTCGGCGTTGGCTTCGTCCAAGCTTCGTTGCGCCTGCTGCACTTGCGCCTCAGCCTTTTTGAGAGAAGCTTCGACGTCGCGTGTGTCCATCAGCGCCACGACCTGACCCGGCTGCACGATGTCGCCTTCGTCAACGAGCAAACGCGCCACGCGCTCCGGAAATTTTGCATCGATGTCGATCTCCTGGGCCTCAAGCCGGCCATTGCTCCAAACGATTCCCGACGGAAGACTGGCCGGCCGGAAATGCCAGTAGAGAACGCCGCCGCTCGCTCCAAGCACGGCGAGCGTCAGGAGGGCTATGAGCCCGCGGCGCAGCTTCCCGCGCTGCGGTTTTCTCAGCGGAACGGGCAGCGTTGAAGGCGTGGGAACGAGGGCGTTGACGAGCGGCACATCCGTCGCCTGCCCTACCACGGACTTCGGGTTTGGCGTTTCAAC
>JASHOJ010000073.1 GCA_030041155.1 Candidatus Binataceae bacterium
CGCGTCAGGTTTGCGGTCTGGACTATCCCTTCACCATCCCCCGGAATATCCGGGGCTTAGGTGCTGCCCGTCTAGTCTCTACACCTTCCCGGCTGGGATGTTCCGGCCGGGCTTGGCTCGGGATTGCCATGTCACAGGTTTCCCCGAATTTGGGCAGTTCTGCATCGCCGGTTTCCAGGCGAGCACTCAAGTTTCCTCAAGTCCGTTGCGTCTGCCGGTTCCGCCACGCCCGCATGGCTGATCATGTATAGCTTTTATCAGAGGGTTGCGGAACGTACACCTCAGCCTTGTTTCGACGTTTCGGAGGGTTGCTTTTCCCTTTTGGTCTTGGCCTCGGCCTCATGATGTTGATGGCGGCGGCGTCAAGGTTGGTCTTGATGTGGGAGGCGTAGTACTTCTCGATCATCTCGACGCTGGTGCGGCAGTTTTTGGCGATCTGGTAGATGTCGGCGCCTTCCATCAGGCGCAGACAAATGTATGTGTGGCGCAGGCTGTAGGCCGTTCGAGGGCGGCCTTCACGATCGAATCTGAGATTTTCCTCATCGAGGATCGCGTTGAAAAGGTCGCGCTGCCACTTCGGGAAGATGAGGTCTGTCGGTCCGGGAAGGCGCCACTCTTCCGATGTGTTCGGGGCGGGGTTTGATGTGTTGTCGTCAACCTTGTCTGTGTGGTCCGCGCGCGGCGGACGGAGTCGAGCGCGCAATCTCTCGAAGGGTCGAACAGCGCCGGTCATGCTCTTGCAGTAGCCGACGCCGCGCTTGCCGCGCACCTCGATCTCAAGGATGGTTTGGCCGCTCGCGTCGTCTTCAACGATTGTGACGTCGCGGAATTGAAGCCGCCAGGCTTCGTCGGGGCGAAGGCCGGTGTTGGCCGCGAACAGAACAAAGTCGTGAAGCTGTTCCGATTCCCATTTGTAGCGGGTCGTCTTTGGCTCGTGGGCGCGCGTGCGGGTGGCTTCGTAGAGCTTTTTGTATTCCTCAGGGGAGAACCAGGCCCGGTGCGAGATTTTTGGAGAAGATCTGTACGGTTCGGAAAGGTCCGGCATACGGTCGAGCCATCCATTCCGAACGGCGGTTTTCAAAGTTTGCCGGAGGGTTACGATCTCCTGGTGCATGGTGTTGCGGGCCGGCGGCTTGCCACGTTTGGCCGTCGCTTCTTCGAGGCGATGTATTCGGTATTCCTGGACCTTGCCGGGGGTAATTTCCGAGAGGCCCAAGGAGCCGAAGAACGGCACCAGGTGCACGCGCGATCGCCAGTGCAGGCCGTTGACGTAGATCTTGCTGCGCTCGCCTTGCGTGATGAGGTCATACTCGCGCAGGAACTGTTCCGAGGCTTCGTTGAAGGTCTTTTCAGTTTTGATTTCGCCGTTGCGGAGTTTGCCGCGAAGCTGCAGGTACCAGTCCTCCGCGATCTCCTTGGCTCTGGAGAGGCTGTCTTCCTTCGTCGTTGTCCGGCGGTTTTTCCCGCCGAGGTAGGTGGAGCATTGCCAGCGGGTGCTGTTCGGGCGTTTGTAAACGTGAACCTTGCCGCCCAAGACTGTGTGGTGTTCCGTCACCGAAGGATGCCCTCCGCGCGGTCTCAAAACTAGCAAAATGTGTAAGGGTTGTGCAACTCTGCCGACAGGCTTCAGTCGACAAATTCCGCTGTGTGTATGGATATTATTCGTAAAACCAAAAATTGATATTACGATTTTAAGTCCTCTGTGTCTACCGATTTCACCACCCCGGCTCCGCCCGCCCGAATTTAGCAGGATCTTTCCGCGCCGCGCATCCGGGCCGGCTGCATCCGCGCTAGCCCCACACCTCGCGCGCCACTTCCACCACCAGCGCAAGCTTGGCGCGCTGCGTTTCGATCGTGATGCGATTGCCCGGCGCGGTGCTCGCGAAACCGCATTGCGGACTTAACGATAGCTGATCCAGATCGATATATTTCGCCGCTTCGTCGATGCGCCGCTTGATCGAGTCCTTCGATTCCAGCTCCGGAAATTTGCTCGAGACCAGTCCCAGCACCACCGTCTTATGCTTTGGCACCATCTTTAGCGGCTCGAAGGATCCCGCGCGCGCGGTGTCGTACTCCAGGAAGTGGGAATCGACATCGATTTGATTGAAGATAACGTCGCCCGCGAGATCGTAGCCGCCCTCCGCACTCCAATGGCTCTGGTTATTGCCCCTGCACATATGCATCGCGAGATGCAGCCCCTTCGGCCGGCCGGCAAACGCGCGGTTCATGATTTTCGGGTAGGTTTCGAGCAGGAGCTTGCGGCCGTCGTCGCCCCGCTTCTTCATCTGATCCCAGCTTCGCTTGTCGCTGAGCGACATCATCGTGGTCTCGTCGATCTGGACGTATCGGCATCCCGCGGCGGCAAGCGACTTTAGCTCGCGCTGGAACGCGTCCACGATATCTTCCCAGAATTGATCGAGATCCGGATAAACCTTGCTGCTGATATTCTGCCGGCCCGCGCGGAAATGGATAATCGTCGGCGACGGAATAGTAATTTTTGGAGTCCTCTTAGTATTGTTCTGGATAAACTCGAAATCCGTGCTATGTATTGGCTTCTGCCATCTGAGCCGGCTGTTGATATGCGGGATGAGCAGCGGAAGCTTGTGACCTTCGCGATCGATGAAGAAAGCCTCGTCGATCGAAGTGGGATCGTAGGCAACCGTGCCGCCGCCGAGACCGCGAAAATAGAAATCGGAGTAAAACACTTCGCGCCGGTACTCGCCATCGGTGATTGACTGAAGGCCAACATCTTCCTGAAACGCGATTACCTTGCGGATCGCCGCGTCTTCGATCTCGCGAAGCTGTTCGGCGGAGCTTTTGCCTGCCGCGCGATCTCGCCGCGCCGCAAGCAGCTCCGGCGAACGCAGCAGACTGCCGACGTGGTCGGCGCGAAACGGAGGATTATGTGGCGACGCCATCGTTGCGCCCTCCTATACGTCGAAAAACACCGTCTCGTTCGCCCCTTGCAACACAATATCGAAGCACAGGCGCCGGCTAGCAGCTTTATCAGCAGCTAAGCGTTCGATGTCTTTCGCTATTAGAGTCGCGCGCCTGCCTGCCGGTACTGCGCAAAGGACCGGGTCGGAGTCATTGGCTATTTCGCCGGGAAAATAGATTCGAGTGACTAATCGAGTGAGTAATCCGCGTGCGAACACGATAAGATTAAGATGAGGCGCCTGCCAGATAGCTTGCGATTGTGCGGACTGCGCCGGAACGGCGCCGGGCACGATAGTGTGGATCGTAAACTCCCCGCGAGCATTGGTGCCAACTCGCCCGAACCCGTGGAAGGCCGGATCGAGCCGCTTTTCCTGCATGTCCTCCGGATGATCGTAGCGGCCCTCCGCATTCGCTTGCCAGATCTCGATCATCGCATCCGGCACCGGATCGCCGTTGCCGTCCAGCACACGCCCCTCGATTACTACGCGTTCGCCTCGCGTCTCTGCCGAGACCATTTGCGAAAGATCGCCGCGCAAGAGGGGAGCGAAGAACGGTCCGACGGTTTGCGAGGATGTAAGCTTGGTTTTCATCGCGCGCCCGCCACCAGTTGCTATTCCTGAGGCGGAGTCGCATCGCGCCCGCGAAGCACGATATCAAACCGATAGCCGAGCGCGTATTCGGCGACGGTTACATCCATTTGAAGCGCCGCGACCAGGCGCGCGCGAGCGTCCGGATCGGCGACGCTCTGGAAAATCGGATCGATCGCGAGCAGCGGGTCCCCGGGAAAATACATCTGCGTGATGAGCCGTGCGGCGAAGCCCGTCCCGAAGACGCTGAAGTGAATGTGCTGCGGGCGCCAGGCGTTCGGATGATTACGCCACGGGTACGCGCCCGGCTTGATCGTCACGAGCCGATACGCGCCGTCGCTATCGCTGATGATCCTTCCCGCCCCGGCGAAGTTCGGGTCGAGCGGCGCGTCGTGCTGATCGCTCTCATGTGCGTAGCGCCCCGCCGCATTCGCCTGCCAGGTCTCGATTAGCGCGCCCGCGATTGCGCGGCCGTCATCGTCGAGGACGCGGCCGGTTACAATAATCCGCTCTCCGAGCGCCTCGCCGCGCGCCCCGCGGGTGAGATCGATCGCGCTCGCGCCGCCGGTCTCGAAATGCGGGCCGGTAATCTCGGAAAGCGTATGCTCGATCCTGATTGCGGGATGCCGCGGCGCGCGCGCCCGCGTGCTCGCATAGGCCGAGCTATTGTTATCGGGATTGATCCCGGGCGCCGGACGACGATAGCCCACAACCGTCATCTTTTCGTCCTCGCTTTCGCGCTCAGTTTCGCTCTTTCTGCCGCACCGTCTTTGCTATCGCGCCGCCGCGCGCTTAAGGCGCGTCGCTCGAGCCGCCATCAACGCCGCATTTTAGCTTCGCCACTCGCTTGGATAAAATGGCTCCGGCGCCGAAGCCTTCCGCGTCAGTATCGCGGATGGCTGATAGAAATGAATAGTCATTTCAAATTAGTCCCGTTTGCGAACCTTATCCGTATTGCCTCGATTATATTGTGTATCGGATCGATGCTTTGCGGATGCGCCACGTATCGACGCTACGAGTCTACACGCCCGACCGCAATTCAGGAGACCGAGTCCAGGCTTGGGCAGGCCGGCTTTCAGGTTCTGATGGCCGACCAGCCCGATCAGGTGATGATGGTGCGGGGTCTGCCTACCTTTCAGCTCCACAGCTATCCTTCTCTGCGCGGCAAGATCTACTGGTACAACGATCCGGTTCACTGCCGATGCGTCTACGTTGGCGACGATCACGCATATCAGAATTATCAGTGGGCGCTGATGCAGCAGAATGACACCGCAGCCTATGTCGCCGATTCCCAGGACTATAATGATGTCCTCGCGCTGGAGCAGTTCAACCAGATGATGTTCCCGGTGCCAGTCTATGTTGCCGGCGGAATCGTCGGCGGCACATTAAACGGCGGCGGGCACGACGGCGCCGGCGGCGGCCATATCGCGCATTCCGGCGGACCGGCGTTTGGGGGATGGTATGGTCACGGAGGGCACGGCGGCGGGGGACATCGCTAGCGCCACGCGCTGCCGCCGATTCATTCCAGACCTAATCGCTTGAATTGATCGCTCGGCGCCTCGACCGCTTTCAGAGCCGACCGGAGTGCATCGGCCGCATCTTTTTCCGACGCAGTTCCAGAGAGATTGTTCTCTTCCTCCGGATCTTCGCCGATGCGATACAGACAGTTGCCGCTGAATTTTCCGAGCGCCCAGAACGGTAGCGCATCGCCCGCCTTAAACGGCTGCCGAATCACCGGGATGCGCGAGCCGGGCATCCGATCCAGCGCCGCGCGATCGTCGGGCGCCGGCAATCGCAGGTCCGGGGCGCTATGTATCGGCATCGTGGTCCATCGGTTCGACCACATGCTAAGCGGTGCATTTTCTGCGGACGGCGCGCGAGCATACTTGCGCTCGGGCTCGATCAGATGGACTTCGCGGCCCCATATTCCCGCCAATGCCCAGTCGCGGATCGAGCGCCGCTCTCCGGTGATTAGCGGCATCATCGAATGACCGTGGGTGCGATGCTTCGGCGCGACGCCGAAGATGTCCGCGAGCGTCGCCGAGATGTCCACATTGGTTGTCAGCGCGCCGATCGTGCCGGGGCGAACGCCCGGCCAGGAGATCATGAGCGGCGTATGCCCCAGCGGCTCGTATATCGGCACCGCGGGCTTGCCCCAGATGTCTTTTTCACCGAGATAATGACCGTGATCGGTGCATACGATCACCACCGTGTTTTCGTTAAAGCCCGCGCGCTCGACAGCAGCAAACAGCTTGCCGACCCACGCGTCGATCATCGTGAGCTTGGCGCCATAGGATGCGCGCACCTGGCGCGCCTGCGCGGGCGTCAGCACTCCGCGCGCCAGAGCGCCGCGCATATATGGCGGCCAGATCAGATGAGGACCGCTCCAGTCCGGATCGTACATCGAGGAATAAGGCTCCGGGGTGTCGAACGGTTCGTGCGGATCGAACTCGTCCACGAACAGCATGAAGCGCGCGTCGCGCGGCGCCTCGCGCCCGATCCATTCGCACGCGGTGCGCATCACGCGCGGTCCCGGAAAATCCTCCTCGCCGCGAAAATAGCCGCGCGAGTTGTCGTATGGCGTGTGACCGCGGCCAAACGACGGCGCGCCGATCCATGACGGGTCCGGCCGCGTGCGCCACGGATCGCTCTCATGGCCGCGCAAATAATCCCATCCGGTGAAATCGGTGTGATAATTTTCGCCGCCGGTTTCAAACAGATGCGGATGGTCCGAAACCAGCTTGGTGATTACTCCCGCGCTTCTTAGCCAGGCGGTAATCGGCCTTTCCCAAATTTCGATCGATCCCCACGGCTTCCAGAGAAAATCCAGCGCGCCGCACAGGATATCGTGGCGCGCGGGCATGCACGGCAGCGAACCTGAGTAGTGCGCCTCGAACCGAACCGCGCGGCGCGCGAACGCGTCCAGGTTAGGAGTCGCAAACTCGCGGCCACCGTAAGCGCCGAGCATGTGCCGATTAAGGCTGTCGAGCAGGATTACTATCGCATTTGGCGGACGGGAAACTGCTTGCTCTGCCATCGCAAAATCGAATCTAGCAGACCGCACACCGGCGCACATCGCGGCATTTGTCCCGCACGCGCCTAACAAACGACGGTCGAAAAAATCCCGTGAATGCGGCTGATATGGACACGGCGGCGGAATTGACGACAAAATGCTCACGGTAAAGATGGGGCGAGCCGAATCCAAAAGACGATTTCATGCTTTCGCCGCGTGCGCGGCGATCATGGCGCTGACTGCCGCACTCTCGGGATGCGCTGTCTCCTCGCCGCCGATCGCGCATACCACGCAGGTGGTCGCAACTCCGATACAGGGACAACTGACCGTGAGCGTGCAGTCGGCGCCGGCCGTCGGAGAGGTTCAGCCGGTCTTCATATCAGTCGCCAACGGCACTGACGATGCTCGCGGGATTGTTCCGAGCCAGGTATTTGCGATGAACGCGCAGGGCGAGCGTATTGCTCCACTGCCTCCTGGCGAGGCGGCGCGCCAGGCGGGCGGCGCTAAGGAACTCGGCGGCGCGCTCGGCAGCGCGGCGGTAAGTGGCGTGGCGGGAAGCGCGATTGGCGCCGGAGCAGGCGCGATCGCGGGTTCGGCGTTCGGCGCGGCCGGACCCGGGGCGCTGGTCGGCACTGCGATCGGCGCAGGCGAAGGAGTGTTCCGCGGAGCCGAGCGCGGTCAGGATAAGGCCGATCGGCAGGCAAACGAGCAAATAAAATCCCTCGCGCTGAAGCGCCAGGACGTAAACCACAATTTCACGGTGAGCGGGTACGTCTTTTTCCCCAAGGGATCTTACCAGAACGTACAGGTGCTGCTGGTGGACAAGGAAACCGGCGACACTCAGATGCTCACCGAACCCTGGCGCTAAGTAGCCCTCAGGCCGCGCATAGCGGAATCGCGAAAGTGCCCGCGTCCGTTCGCCGACAGTTCAAGGCGATGTTGCAACTCGCCCGCCCGAGGCGGACAAGTTTGGAGCATGCCCGCCGCGTCACCAGATGCCGAGGCGATTCGCTCGATCACGAGGCGATATTATGTGGTCTCGGCCTGGTACTCCGCCGGACCGTTTCTCATCATGGCGGTGTATCCGCTGTTTCTGCGAGCGCGGAGCCTGGACCAGTTCGGTATCAACACCGTCACGACCGTCTTCGTTCTGATCACCTTCCTGACCGATGTACCAACCGGCGCATTTGCTGATGCAGTCGGCCGCCGCGCCGCAGTGGTGGCCGGATCCGGGCTTCACGCGATCGCGTTCCTGATCTATTTCCTGTCTCACAGTTTTTGGTTCTTCGTGGTTGCCGCCGCTGCCGACGGCCTCGGCACGACTTTCGGCAACGGTCCAATCGACGCGTGGGCTATCGATGCGCTCGACACCGCCGGCTTCGAAGGCGCTAAGGACAGGATGTTCTCGCGCAAGTTCCAGATAGGCCAAATCGTTGGGATGGCGATCACGTTGGCGGGAGCCTACGCCGCCGAAATTGATGTCTCCATACCTTTCATCGTGAACAGTCTCGTCTGGATTGGGACGGGCCTGGTGGCGGCCGCCATGATGGGGCGAAGCAGTGGGCAAAGCTGGTCGCTTAGACATGTCGCTTCTGAGGTTCGCCGTCGCAGTATCGATTCCACGCTGCTAGGATTCGCGGACCGCAACGTGCGCCTACTCTCGATCGCGGGGTTGCTGAGTGCGTTTCTGTTCGTCGGATGGGGACAAGAGTGGCAACAATTTTTCAAGCGCGGACTGCATTCAGGAATTGGCGGCGTGGGATGGGTTTCCGCCGCGATTATTCTGGCGCAGATCGCCGGCCTGGAGATTGCCGCGAGAATTCCCCCGCAGCCATGGGAGCGCCGCGCGCTGCTCGTGGCGGGGCTTACGGGCGCGGGCAAGGCCGCAATAATCATCGCGGGACTGGCGGCCGCACATGTTGAAGTGGCTCTCGCCTCGATAATGACGTTCACCTTCGTGATGGGAATCGCGGGTCCGATGGGATTTTCCTGGTATAACGAAGTCATCGAAGGCGAGAATCGCGCGACTTTGCTCTCTTTCGCCACCACTATGTCGACTCTTGGCGCGATCATAGGACTGCCGGTACAGGGCAAGTTGGTTGACCTATTCGGAACCGGCATCACATGGCAGATAGCGGGTTTGATCTCGATGGCTAGTGTGGTGTGCTATCTCGCGGTTCGGAAGCGCAAACCCGGTTTCGATTCGCTCGAGCCTGCGCTGCCATAGCCGGCACCAATCATGACGGATCTGACGTATGGGAATCGCTTTGCGTCGCGGCGAGTGGCGGAAAATTATCGTTTCCGGCCGCCCTACTCGCCAGAGCTTTTCGCGACGCTCAAAAGCCTTGTTCCCGCCGCGCAGCGCGCCGTCCTCGACGCCGGATGCGGCACCGGCAAAGTCACCTTCGGCCTCGTTGATGACGTGGATCGAATCGACGCTATCGATCCATCAGACGAGATGCTTCGGGTCGCGCTGGCGGATCCGCGAGCCGCGAGCGAGAAAATCAGATGGATTCACTCGACAGCCGAGGAAGCATCGCTCGACCCTCCTTACGGACTTATTGTCGCGAGTCTGAGTATTCACTGGATGAAGCTGGATCGCGTGCTGCCTCGTTTCGCAGGCGCGCTCGCATCCGGATGCTTTCTCGCAATCGTCGATTATGACGGACCGGCCGGCACGCCATGGGAGCGCGACGAAATCCGCTTCGCCGTTGCGATGGTCGAAAAGGTGTACGGCCACCGCGAGAAGCTGTGGCCGACGATCGGAGAAAGAATCGGCGCGCAAATGCTAACGCATCCGGCGTTCGAGCTCGTCGGCTATCGCGTCACCACTGCGATGCCGTTTACCCAAAGCATCACGGATTACCTCCGATGCCTGCATTCGCGCGCGACCTGGTCGGAAGATCATATGGGCGAGGCCGCCGTGCGCGAGTTCGACGCCGGAATGATCGAACTGCTCTCGCCATACGTGGACAATGGGATCCTCACCTTCCCGGTGCAGAATCGGGTCGAGTGGGGCCGCCTCCGCGCGTGATTTCCCGCCAATTCGTGTCATGCCGAGCGAGGCATCTGTTGCCGAGTTGAGGAATCCCTCATGCCTCAGAGATCGTTCGACTGCGGCGGCAACCGCCTCCGCTCAAGATGACACAATGAAAGCCGTAGAGCCTCACGCGGCGTTTGCTCTTTTCCAGCAATCCGCCTGGGTGAGCGCGTGAGGATTCCCCAAGCTTACAGCAACGAGGAGAGAACCACGATCGCGCCGGAGCCGGGCCCCTTCGCCGACGGATCCGCCAGCACCATCTTGTTGCCGACGAACTTCATGCAATTTGGATCGGCCAGGTTGGTCGCGAACATCCGCGCGACCCCTTTGTACACGCGATAAATGATTCCGTCGTCCGCGCCGCCGGTCACGATCGGCTTGCCCATGTCAGCAATGAAAAATACGTCGCCATAGGAACCCCAGTTCGCGGGCGAGTAGCCAAATCCGGTCGGCTCAACAAACCCGACCAGGTACGGATCGTCCTTGAGCTTGCCGTCGGGTCCGATAATGCCGATTCTGCCAATCTTCGCCGCACCGCCCATCCGCGGACGCAAACCGATAAGCATCTCGTTAGGCGCTTTGCTGTCGCTTGCGGGCGCAAACGCTATCGAAGTCAGGTCGAAGGCAAGCGGCTTGTTGTACGATCCGAGCTCGGACGCCTTGCCCGACGAATCGATCGCATACACGGTCGCATTGCCTGAGGTCGCCGCGTACAGCTTTCCCGCGTATGGGCCGGAGGCAGGCCCGAACTCCAGGTCGCGGCACTCGGTCGGCTTGCCGGCCGCGTTGGCGGGCAGCTTCGCAAACGTGCTGACCGCGCCGCCCTTGTCGATCCTCTCGACCTCGCATGGCCCCTTCGGATCCGGCGTCGCATTCAGCACGAAAATCTGCCCGGCGTAGGATCCAAACCCGGTTGGCGCCACCGCCACGCCGCCCGGATGCTTGATCTTGGCCCTGTCCGCCAGAACTTTCGTTTTGCCGGACATTGAAACCGAGTACACGCCGCCGTCGGCGTCGCTGACAATCAGCGAACCATGATCGCCCTGCAGATAGAGCGGCGACTTGATCTCCGGCGTCTTCAGTTGAGTCGCTTCATACGGAATTTCAACGTCCACGCTCTTTGCTTTTGCAACCGCAATTCCCGCGATCGACACGACAAGCGCCGCGGCGCCCCACAGGGCGATGATGAGCAGGTTACCGGTCCTTCTTGTGGATGAGTTCATCTAGTGCCTCGTTGACGAAGTATCGTCGGTCGGGGTCGCGGTCATCGATTTCCGCGGTTCGGCGCGAGATCCAGTCCGCCAGCGCGATAATCGCCGCCTCTTCCTGCGACGAAATTCCAAGCGCCTTCGCGATCCGCTCGAGCGCCTGCGCCATTTCGTCGGGAAGCTCGATCATTATCCGCCGTGCAGCCATCGCTTCGCTCTTTCATATAGTCTTTGATCATAGTCATCGTCAAAATAAAACCTGTGGGGAACGCTGTTCCGCGCGCCGCGTCATGACCACGCAAGTCAAATCGAGCGCCACCTATGCCGGGATGCTGGTCGAGTACCTTGACGGCGGACGCTTTCGCCCCGGTCTCGCGATACGCGAGCAGGATCATCGTCTCGTCGTCGCCGATGCCGAAGGGCGGGAGCGCATGGTCGCCCGCGACCTCGTGATGATGCCGCATCCCGATCGCCGCCCTTCGCGCGACGCCGCCGCGGAGGCGATCGACGCGCTGGCTGCCGAGCGCGCGATGCTCGCGCGGGAACTGGACCTGAATCTCCTGTGGGAGGTGGTCCAGGAGCAGGGCCGCAGCTTCAGCGCCTCGGAGCTGGCCGACCTTTTCTTCGGCCGCGGCGACAGCGCAAGCGCCTCCGTGATGCTTGAAGCGCTGCTCGCCGACCGTATCTATTTCACCCGGCGTCACATGGATTTCTCTGCTCGCCCGCCCGACCAGGTCGAGCGCTTGCGCACTCAGCAGGAACGGGTTCGGGCCAAAAGCGGCGAATATCAGCGCACGCTTGCGATTCTGCGCGATACTCTGGCGGGCACGCCCTGCGCCGACCCGGCCGCGGCGGCAGAGCTCGGCGACAGCCTGAACGCTTATCTCAAAAATCCGCACACGCGCAGCCGCGAGATGACCCAGATGCTGTCCGCCGCGGCGCCCGAAATCGATCCCGCCGAGGCCGCGTTCGAGATTCTGGAGCGGCTCGGCGCCAAACCAGCCGCGCCGCGCTTTGCGCTTATTGCCGGATTATCCGCCGAGTTCGCCTCGGCCCAGCTTGCCGAGGCGCACACCGCGTGCCCGGCTCCACGCCCAGAGATCGACGCGGGCTACACGCTCACGATCGACAACGACGACACGGTGGAGATTGACGACGCGCTCTCCTGCGAGCCGCTCGAAGACGGCAGCGTGCGGGTGCGAATCCATATCGCGCTGCTGGCGGATTTTGTCGCCAAGGGCGGCGCAATGGACCAGGAGGCAGCTTCAAGGGCCAGCACCGTGTACCTGCCGGAAACCACGGTCTGGATGCTGCCGCCGGCGGTCTCGTGCGATGTGGCAAGCCTGGTCGAAGGAACCAGGCGCCCGGTCCTTACTACCGAGGTGACCATCTCGGCTTCGGGAGAGCCGACCAGCACGTCCATCTATCCCGCGCAGATCTCAATCTCGCGCCGCCTTGAATATTCAGAGGCCGATCGGATTCTCGACGCGCGCGTTGACGGCAGCGATGCCGCCGCTCCGGTTCTCCGGCTGCTGCTGTCGACCGCGGAGCAGCTTCGCAGACGGCGCGGCGCGGCAGGCGCGATGCTGATTCGACGGCGCGAGACCAAGGTCAAGGTCCGCGGCGACGATATTCAAATTTCGGTGCTCGACAGCGATTCGCCCGCGCGGATGTTGGTGGCGGAATTTATGATCCTGAGCAATTTCGTCGCCGCCAGATACGCCGCCGAAAATCGCATCCCGATTATCTATCGTGTCCAGCCGGACGGCCGTATCCAACCCGATAGCCGCGGCGAGGCCATTGCGATGCAGCGTCCGCGCCTGTCGCTATATCCCGAGTATCATTCGGGAATCGGCCTTGATTACTATGCGCAGCTAAGCTCGCCGATTCGCCGCTACGCCGACCTGGTGCTGCAACGCCAGCTACTTGCCACGCTTTCGAACCCGCGCATCGCTCAGCCCTACACCGTCGATGAACTGCTGGCCGTGCTCGCCGGCGCGGAGAATGCCGAGGCCGCGGGCCGCGAACTCGAACGCCGCTCCAAGCGCTACTGGACTCTGCGCTATCTCGAACGGCTGGAACCCGATGCGCCGCTCCGCGCGATTGTCACCCGTGAGGGCGCCGGCGCGGAACTGCTCGATTTCGCGGTCCGCGGAACTCTGCGCGGCGCTCCCACCCTGCCTGACGGCTCTCCGATTATCGTGCAGTTAAATCGAGTCGATCCGCTGCGCGGCTGGCTCGCGTTCGATTATCTGCGCCCCGCCGAATCGGCCGCTCATCACGTGCCGTAGAGACGAAGACTGACATGTGCCGCGCGCCGAGTCCCGGCTCCTGTTTCTGCACACGCGTTTGGCCACCTGCACCGCCCGTCTCCATTCATCCGTCCTGACCGCTGTGGCGCTTCCCTCTTTTGTCATTCCCGCGCATCTGAGTTGTCTGACGCGCGAGCAATCCTGGCTCCGCTTCCTAAACACACCGCCCGCGCCCATCATTCCGCCCTTACGCCGCCGCATCCAACGCTACTTCCTCTTCCTACGCTGCCTCCTCTTCGGCAAACGAGTCCTGCTCCAGCCGCCACCTGTCGATTGACTCGATATTGAACCGCCAATCGCTTCCGACCTTGAATGCTGGAAGCTTGCCGCGTTTGAGCTGACGATAAATTGTGGACGGATGAACCTTTAGATAATCAGAAAGCTCCTTTACCGTCAGGACTCGGCTGCTGTCGTTCTTCATTTGGCCCTCCATCTCCGTGTCGGCGTATTGTCATCGCCGTTGACTGTAAGTCACGTATCGCAAGCGGTGTGCCGAAGAGTTTTCAGCCGAAGTTCTTATCGATGCGCGCTGATTTTTTCGCGACCGAGGCGAAGTTTCGCTAAGATTTTGCCGCGATGACCAGAAATTGGCGCTCACCGCCCACCATAGGCCAAGCGCCAGTACATCTGCCGCTGATCGTAAGCGTCACTGATGATAACCGGGAGTTATCAACACCCCGTTTGCTCAGTTGTCTGTGGACAACTTACAGCCGCCCGATCAAATCGCGCGCAGTGTCTCTCACCTGCTTGAGGATTCCCGCTTCGTCATTAGCGCGCTGAAGCAGGATGAGGCGATACACCCCGGCTTCCGCGAAACGCCGCGCCGCGTCTAGGTCAACCGCCCCGCGGGGCGTCACGCTTATCTCGATATCGGAGAATTTCCGCCCCGCTTGCGCGCATGCCGCCTTCACACCCTCGATGCACTTCTTTGCGCCGTCCAGGTCGAGCGCGAATCCGTACCATCCTTTGGCCAGCCGCGCCGCGCGGCTGAATGCCTCTGGCGTGTGCCCGCCAAACACGATTTCCGGAGACGGCTGCTGCACCGGCCGCGGCATCGCGTCAACCGCCTTGAATCTCACCCATTTCCCGCTGAACTCCGGCTTCTTTTGCGACCACAGCGCAACCATCGCGGCCAGATATTCCTCAGTGCGCGGCCCCTTATGGTCGAACGGAACGCCAATCGCCTCGAATTCGGGTTTCAGGTAGCCGATTCCGATGCCGAAGATCAGCCGCCCGTTCGAGAGAACGTCGGTTGACGCGAGCTGCTTGGCGAGCACCACCGGATTTCGCTGCGGCAGGATGATTATCCCCGTGCCGAGCCGGATTTTCTGGGTATGCGCCGCGACATAGGCGAGTGCGACCGCCGGATCGAGCATCGGATAATCCGGCGCGACCGGCGAGGGCGGCGCCTGTGGATCGGGCAGGATCACGTGCTCGCCCGTCCATACGCTCTCGAAACCCGCCTCTTCCGCCGCGCGCGCGACCGCCGCCGCGGTTTTGGGCGACGCGCATGCGCCATTATTGATGCCGAATAATCCGAATTTCATGACCCGACCATTAGCACGCCGCCGCCGCGGCCGAAAAGCCGATTTCTGAGGAAAACGCGTTTGTTGGCGAATGATCGACGGCTTAATTGACGCCGCGTCCGCGTCCCAATCATAATTTATTCGTGATGCAATCGGAGTTGAGCCGCGCGACTTGTTTGCGGCGCGCCCGATAGGTGGCGCGATGCGATGTCCACAGTGCGGGAATGACTGCGCGCAGGGCGCTCAATTCTGCTCGCGATGCGGCGCGCGGCTTTTCGCGCCCAAGCCCGCCGCTGTCCATGAATACATGCTGCTCAAGGTCCGATGCTCGATGTGGTGCTTCCAGGGCGCGCTGATTATCAGCGCGATCCTGATAATCGTCGGCTTCGTCACTCTGTTCATGCCGCTGCTCAATAGCGCCACCCCTCAGCTCAACAACAATGCGAATTTGATCGTCGGCTATGTGCTGATTGGGCTCGGCGTCTTGAACATCTGCCGCATCTGGATCGATCGCAGGTTTCGCTCATGGACCGTGACCTCCGACCGGATTATCGAGCAAAACGGGATGCTCTCGCGATCGCGCCGCGAGATGGAGTTGTCCGATATCCGCTCTGCCGAAGTGAACCAGCGTTTTATGCAGCGAATGCTCGGGATCGGCGACGTCACGATCGCCTCGGCGGCGAGCGCCGACTTCGCGATCCGGATGGTCTGTGTCGCAGGCCCGGGCGAAGTCGCGGAAACCGTCCGGCGAGCGCGCCTTAAGAGGCTAGCCTGAGGGTTCAATGTCGAAGCGGCCCGACCTGCGCTATGAACGCCGCCTGTGGCGAATCGGATTTTCCGCGATTGCAGGCGTGGACGAGGCCGGCGTCGGTCCGATGGCCGGCCCGGTGGTCGCCGCGGCGGTAATCTTTGCGCCAGAAACGTTTATTCGCGGCGTACACGATTCCAAGCAGCTAACCCCGGAGAAGCGCGACGAACTCTACGCGCCGATTCGCGAACGCGCGCTCGCGGTCGGTATCGGCGTGGCCGAAGTTGAGGAAATCGACCGGGTCAATATCTTCTGGGCCACCATGCGCGCAAGCGAACGCGCGGTCGCCGCGCTCGGACGCGCTCCAGACCATGTTCTGGTCGATGGGCGCAGGATCCGCGGCCTCGGCTTCCCGCAAACCTGTATTGTCGGCGGGGATCGCAAGAGCTTCTGTATCGCGGCGGCCTCGATTATCGCCAAAGTCACCCGCGACCGCATGATGCTGGACTTCGACGCGCTATTCCCCGGCTACGGCTTTGCCCAGCATAAGGGCTACTGCACGCCCGAGCACATGACGCTGGTGAATCGGCTCGGTCCCTCGCCGTTGCATCGCAGATCGTTCTCGCCGGTGGTCGCCGCCGCTCAGATGAAGCTCTTCGGCGGGGAGTAAGAATCGATCGACGATCGCAGTATCGAGCGAGCGCGGCGCCGGCGGTCATCCGGAGCGGGCGTTGCGCTCGTCGAGGGATCTTACACCATTGCCCGGTTAAAGCTGACAGAAAGTGAGCAGATGCTAACCCATCGGTCAGCTACAATTATTCGCATTTTGCGACAAATCGTTTCTAGGCCCTCTGGGCGTCCGACCCTGATTTTGAAGTACCATCCTGCCCCGTTTCGACGCTCCTGGAGCGTTTCTGTGCCCATAGCGGCCATTTCTGACGTGCAGGTCAACGACGAGATCGGCGCAAATCCCCGATTGCTCGCATTGCCCGTCTACAGGGGGTCATTGCGCGGCCCTTGCCGCCCGTGTTAGCCACTTTGCCGTGAATAATTTGTGCGCGCGACGATTTGTCTCCGGTCGCCTGCCGTCAGCTCTTCTTTCGGCGGCGTTTGCACTGATGATGGCTGGCTGCGCGACCGTCTATCCGTCCTCGGTCGAGATCGCGTACCATCCGGTGGACTTTTACGACCCCGCGGCCAATTCCCAGGGCGTAGCTCTGCGGGTCGAGGTTCGCGACATCCGCGAAAACAAGCTCACCGTCGGTGAGACTCTCGACAGCAATGGCAACGAGTCGGCGCCGATCCGGATGAGGAACCGCGATATTGCCTATCTCATCGCAAAGTCAACCGAAAACGCGCTTGCAAGCCGCGGCTTCAATGTTTCGCCCACCGCGCCGGTATTGGTGAAACTCGATCTGACGGAGCTCTACACCACGTTCCAGCCCAACTGGCATTCCGGTATCGCGCATGCCGCGATGGTGATGAACGTGCAGGTGGTTGCGCCCGACGGCGCGGTCACCTTCGATCGCACGATGTCCGGAACCGGCGGCATCAGCAGCCAGAACCCGGGGGGCGACAACACCAGCGCCGGGCTCGACGAGGCGCTGAGCGACGCGATCAACAAGCTTGCGAGCAATGATCAATTTGACCGCTCTATCGTTTATGCAAACCGGTTGCGGCGGCCCGCCGGCCACCAGACCGCCGATCAAGCGGTCGCGCCGGATTTCGCGACCGTGAGCCGCTGACCGGCAACCGGAGCGGCGCGCGACTTAAATCACGCGGCTTGTCCCGCGCATCCCGCTGCGTCAACAATGATTTAGCCATCACACGCCCGCGTCTGTTCGTCGCATCAAGTAGTGACGGCGCTGAAAGGATTTCATCTTGCCCAATCCATCCTATGATTTGGTCGTAATTGGCTCCGGACCTGGCGGATATACCGCCGCGATTCGCGCAAGCCAGCTAAAGATGCGCGTGGCGGTGGTTGAGCGCGATCGTCCGGGCGGCGTATGCCTCAACTGGGGCTGTATTCCGTCGAAAGCGCTGCTCAACTCCGCTGAAGCGATGGAGACGATCGGCCAGGCGTCGAAAGAGCACGGAATTGAGGTCGGCGAGGTTCGGGTCGATTTCAAAAAAGTCATCGCCCGCTCACGCGCGGCAGCCGACAAACTATCGCGCGGAGTTCGCTTTCTGTTCAGGAAAAATCACATCGATCTTTTCGAGGCCGAAGCCGCCATCGCCGACCCGCACACGGTTGCGCTCGCGCAGGCGCCCGATAAGCCGGCGCCGCCCGCGGCCTCGCTTGCGACCGAGCGGATCCTGATCGCGGCCGGGTCAGGCGAGCGGCTGTTCCCAGGGATGCAGGTCGGCGACGGCGTGATGACCAGCAAGGAAGCTCTGCTCCATGACCGTATTCCGCCGCGAATCGTGATTATCGGCGGCGGCGCGATAGGCTGTGAATTCGCCTATTTTTATCAGGCCTTCGGTTCGCAGGTCACGATGGTCGAGCTGATGCCGCAGCTACTACCGGGATTCGACGCCGAGATCGCCGAAGAGCTGCGCCGCTCATTCTTGAAGCGCAAGGTAACCGTGCTTCCCGGCCATGGTTTCAAGGGGATGGCGAAAAATGGCGACACATGGAACGTGGTGGTCGGCGAAGGCGCCGCGCAGAAAACGCTCGAGGCCGAAGCGGTGCTGGTCGCGGTAGGCCGGACGCCGCTTTCCCGCTCACTTGGGCTCGACAAGGTCAAGATCGAGACCGACCGCGGCGGATTTATTCAAATCGACGAATCGTTTCGCACCACCGCTCAAAATATCTACGCGATTGGAGACGTGATCCGTCCGCCGCTGCTGGCGCATAAGGCGTCGGCGGAGGGAATCGCGGCGGTCGAAATCATGGCCGGAGTGCGCGAGCCCGGCTTCGACCTGCTCACGATCGCCGGATGCATCTACTGCGAGCCGGAGGTCGCAAGCGTGGGTCTCAGCGAGGCCGAAGCCGCCGAGCGCGGAATCGAGGTCAACGTCGGCAAATTCCCGTTTCGCGCGCTGGGCAAGGCCGTCGCGATCGACGAGACGACCGGTTTCGTGAAGCTGGTCGCGGCGAAAAAATACGGCGAAGTCATCGGATGCCAGATAATCGGGCATCGCGCGACCGACATGATCGCCGAAGTTGTGCTCGGCAAGACGATTGAAGCGACCACCGCCGAATTCGGGCGTGCCCCGCATCCTCATCCCACGATGTCGGAGGCGATCATGGAAGCGGCGCTCGCCGCCGACGGCGAAGCGATCAACATCTGAGCCGGCAGTCAATCATAATGATCAAAAGCGCTGCGCGACGATCCCTCGGCTTCGGCAAAAGAACGCCTTCGCTCGGGATGCCCTTAAGCGAGACTCGGCGTTGGCATCGCGATGCGATTTCTTCGTCGCGTTTCGTCTATCATCCCGAGCGAGCGCTGCTCTTTGCCTGTCATCCCTCCCGAGCGGCGCTCGTTGGTTGTCATCCCGAGCGCAGCGAGCAACGCGAGCGAAGTCGAGGGATCTCGGACAGCTTCGCGCGAGCGAAGCCGGTACCGGATTCTGCTTAGCCGCGTGGCCTTGCGATGAATCCGTCCGAGCGCAAACTTGCGGTCCTTGAGCTTGGCACCGTCGATTACGATCGCGCGCTCAAGTTGCAAACCGCGCTGGTCGAAGTGCGCGCCCGCGACGACATTCACGACACTCTGCTCCTGCTCGAGCATCCGCACGTCTACACGCTCGGACGCGGCGCGGACGAGAAATTTATCTTGTCGGCGCCGGTCGAAGTGCCGATTCGGCGCGTGTCGCGCGGAGGGCAGGTGACGTATCACGGGCCGGGGCAGCTCGTCGGCTATCCGATCCTGAAGCTCGACGGCAAAAGACGCGATATAGCCCGATATCTGCGCATGCTGGAGACCGCGATGATCGACGCGCTCGCGCGGTGCGGCGTATCAGCCGGCCGGCGCGAGGGATTTACCGGGGTGTGGGTCGGGGCTCGCAAGATCGCGTCGATCGGGGTGGGAATCCGGCGCTGGATCACCTACCACGGGTTCGCGCTCAACGTGGCGACCGACCTGTCGTTCTTCAACTCGGTGGTCCCATGCGGAATCGAAGGATGCGAGATGACTTCGATCGCCGCGCTCGGGCGTCCCGAAATCACGGTCGCGGAATTTTCCGAAATAATGCGCGAGAGCTTTCGCGAGACCTTTAACTACGCGCATAGCGTGCTTGGCGATTCCGAAGCGATCTGGCGCCTCGTTGATCCGGGCGAACCGAACGCGCAGGCTCATAGTTAGTGATACCCGAGCGCAGACATCCCGATTGGATCAAGGTCCGGGCGCCGGTCTCGCCTGACTACTTTCGCACCAAGGCAATCCTCGCCGAGCACCGGCTCCATAGCGTCTGCCAGGAAGCATGCTGCCCGAATATAGGCGAATGCTTTTCGCATCGCACCGCGACCTTCATGCTGATGGGCGACGTATGCACCCGCAACTGTCCCTATTGCGCCGTAACGCACGGCCGGGTGCGCCCGCTCGACCGCGAGGAACCCGCGCGAATCGCCCGCGCGGTAAAAAGCCTCGGCCTTAAACATGTCGTGGTGACATCGGTCGATCGCGACGACCTGCCCGACGGCGGCGCGGCGCACTTTGCCGCCACGGCGCGCGCGATCAAGGCGAACTCCTCCGATACCCGGGTGGAAGTGCTGGTGCCCGATTTTCGCGGCAGCTTCGAAAGCGTGGAGACCGTGCTCGCGTCGCCGATCGACATCTATGACCATAACGTCGAGACGGTTCCGAGCCTCTACAAAATCGCGCGGCCGGGCGGAAATTATCAGCGTTCGCTGGATGTGCTGCGGCATGCGAAGCAAAATTCGCGCGCGACTGCGCGCGAGATTCTGACCAAGACCGGCCTGATGCTGGGGCTTGGGGAAACTCGCGACGAGTTATTCGAGGTGCTGCGCGATCTGGCCGCCATCCGCTGCGACATCGTGACGATCGGGCAATATCTGCGCCCTTCGACGGATCACCTGCCGGTTGCCAGGTATGTTCCGCCCGCGGAATTCGCGGAAATCAGGCGCGACGCGATCGCGATGAGCTTTCGGCATGTCGAAGCCGGCCCGCTGGTGCGCAGCTCGTACCACGCCTGGTCCCACGTCCCGTAAGCTTCGCTCGGTTGATCCTCTCCCCATCTGCGAAAGCATCAGCGACGCGAAGCCGTGGCGGGTCAATTCGCGGAGGCGGCAGCGCGAGCGGAGATCAGCTTGTCGAGCTCGACTTTCAGCCGGCCGAGCACGTCGTCGTAGCTGAAGAATCCGATCTTCTTGTCTTTCTTTTTGAGATTTACCGTGCTCGGACCGCACCATAGCCCAAGATCGGCGTCGTCGGTCTCGCCCGGACCGTTCACCCGGCATCCCATCACGGCGATTGTGATCCGATATCTCGCCGCATACTCGGTAAGTTCCTTGACTTGCTGCGCCAGTTCGACGAATCGCTCGTTTTCAACCCGCGAGCACGACGGACACGAAATGATGTTGAGGCCCTTGCCGAACTCGGGAACCGAGATGAAGCGGCCGGCGTGAACATCATCGACGATCTTGTGTCCGACGACCACTTCCTCGTGCTTGCGATCATTCGGCAGCGTCAGCGAAACGCGGATCGTCTCGCCAATTCCCTTTGCGAGCAGTTTCTCGAACGCGATCCTGGTCTTGATGATTCCGTCGGGCGGAAGTCCCGCCTCGGTGACGCCCAGATGGATTGGAACGTCGGGGCATCGCTCGGCGAAGCGGCGATTTGCATCGACAACCTTCTGCGGCTCCGAGTCTTTGAGCGAAACGACAAAGCGCGTGAATCCGAACTGGTCCATCAGATCGCAGTGATACGCGGCGGACTCCACAATCGCGCGCAGTTGATCGCCAGGATATTTTTCCAGGAACGCGGGCGCGACCGAACCGCAGTTGACGCCAATTCGAATCGCCAGGTTGTTGTCGCGCGCGATGCCGACCAGCCATTTCACCTTCTGCTCGATAGTGCGCGCCTTCTCGATATGGTGCAGATGGCCGGGGTTATAGCGAATCTTATCGACGTGCGGCGCCACGCGATCGGCGATGCGGTAATTCTCCTGAAGATCGACCGAGAGCGTTATTCCTTTGGTTTGCGCGCGAATTTCCTTGATCGCGGGAATTTCCTTCTCGGAATCCATCGCGATTCGCACGATTCCGGCGCCGGCGCGGGCAAGCTGATGAGTCTGCGCGACGGTCTGGTCAATATCGATGGTGCGCGTCGCGCACATCGACTGCACTACCACCGGATTCGCGCCGCCGACCGTCACGCCACCGATTCGGACTTCGCGGGTTTTACGGGCGACTTGAGTCTCTGCCATCTCTGATATGCTGCCGATAATCCTCGCTGATAATAATCCTGCCCGATGAAGGAGCCGCCCTAGTGCTTGTGCTCTTCAGTTACAGCCATCGCGATCGCGCCGTGGCTGAACGCCGCTCCCGCTCGCATCGCGGCGGCGACCCACACCGCCTCGGCGATCTCCTCGTCAGTGCATCCCTTCTCTTTCGCGCGCGTGACATGAGCCTCGATACACCAGGGACATTGCGTGACATGCGCCGCGGTTATCGCCATCAGCTCTTTGGTTTTTCCGGGGATCGCGCCGTCCTTGAAAACGGTTTGATCGAAATCGAGGAAGCCCTTGAACATATCCGGCGCCATCTGGCGCAGTTTGCGCAGGTTCTTGGATGTCTCTTTACCGTAGAAATCTGCCATGATCTGTTTCTCCCGATAGTTATTGCCGCCGCGCCGGCTGGCGAAATTGAACTGCGCTCGATCCGAATAATGCGCGGGAATTTTTCGAAGCTGAGTCTACCATAATCGCGATGGCGGCGGCACGAGCACGATCAATTCGTGCGCATCGCACGCCGAAATTGTGGGTTCGCAAGCCATTTTTCCGATGATCGCCGATTTTGCGCTTTCTAAACATCAACCGAGTCGCAGGAGTCGCGCTAATCAGGCACGTATTGCCCTATTATCTTTTCTTCTGCAACGGTATCGCACGTTTGTCTGTTGGATGCGATTTGGTTTGCATCAACTCTACGTTTGGTCTAATTTCCTTCTGCCATACGGTTATTCAGTTTGCGGACTGATTTCGGGTTTGGAGTTACGCTGACCGAGTTCGGAGTTATGCTGCGAAACGGGGGATAAGAGCCAAAAGGTTTCGCAGCGGAGGACATCGCGATGATGCTCCAGCGCGGAACTGATCCAAGCGTGGCGGAAGCGCGTCCGTTCCCAGATATAATCCTGCGAAGTCAGTTCTTCGAACTGATGGGAACGCGGTCGCTATCGAGCGAGCAACGCCTGATGCTCGCGGTGCTGGCCGACGCAATCAACATCGTCCAGGATTCCTACCATTCGGCGTCGCAGCGCAAGCGCGGCCCCTTCATGGAAGCGTGGAGTTGGATCTTTGCGCGCGGCGTGCGATGCCCGCTGTCGTTCGACAGCGTTTGCGATGCGCTCGCGATCGACGCAGAGGCGCTGAGAAATCGGATCCGCTCGATCGCAAGCAGCGATCCGGCGCTGTCGCATTACGCCCCGCTGAGACTCCGGCTCAAGGAAGCAAGCCGCGTGCAGCGCCTGACGGTGAATCGAGTGCGGCGCCGTCACAGACGGCTGCGTCCGGTGAATCACGCGCGCTAGCCTTCAGCTGTCGTTGCGAGTCAAAGGCTAAGTACTCCGAGCATTCCGCCCCTTCCCTGACGATAATCGCTGCGCACCGATCCCCTTCGACAGGCTCAGGGCAGGCTCTCGGCTCGCGCAACGCTCGCTCGGGATGATAGCGAAGAAAGCAACCCGAGTTCGTACGCGTTTTCTTTGAGGTCATCCCGAGCGAAGGCATTCTTTTGCCGAAGTCGAGGGATCGTCGCGCAGCGTGTATTGTTGCTATCAACCGCAACTTGCGCGCAGCAACGCGCGAGGATGACGGAAACATCCTGCGGCATACGGCGCGAGGTGATGCGATATGGACGAGCGTCCACTTTCGGGAATTAGGGTTGTCGAGCTGGCGATGTGGGTCGCGGGCCCTTCGACCGCGGCGGTGCTGGGCGATTGGGGGGCCGAGGTAATCAAGCTTGAGGATCCCGCGGGCGGCGATCCGATCCGCGGGATGGTCACGCGATCGATTGCCGACCCGGAATTTCGAGTGCAGCCGCCGTATGAGCTGGATAATCGCAACAAGCGATCGGTCACGGTCGATTTGCGAAAGGCCGCGGGCCAGGATTTCGCCTATCGGCTGATCGAACGCGCGGACGTATTCGTGACCAGCCTTCGGCTGGAGGCGCTTGCGCGAATGAAGCTCGATTATGCGGCGCTGTCCGCTCGAAACTCGCGCCTGATATACGCGCTGCTCACCGGCTATGGCGACCGAGGTCCCGACCGCGATCGCGCGGCTTACGATTACGCCGCGGCGTGGGCGCGCTCGGGGCTGATGGCGACAATCCAGGAGCCGGGACAGCCGCCGCCCGCGCAGCGGCCGGCGATGATCGATCATGCGGCGGGCCTGGGGCTTGCCGGAGCGATCTCGGCGGCGTTGCTTCAGCGTGAGCGCACGGGCAAGGGGCGCGAGGTCAAAATTTCGCTGTTCGCGATGGGGCTGTGGATGAACGCGACCGACCTGACGATTGGTCTTATGACCGGCAACGCGGCGTCATCCGAAGGGCGCACGCAGCGAATCAATCCGCTGTGGAGTTCTTACCTTTGCAGAGACGGCCGCTGGATTTACTTCGTGATGGTCCAGGCGGACCGATTCTGGAACCAGTTCTGCTCCGCGCTGGGTCGCGAGGATTGGCGCGCCGACCCTCGATTCGCGAACGCGTCAGTGCGCGCGAAGAACTGCGCCGCGATGACCGCGGAGATCGACGCAGTGGTCGCAAGGCGCACGCGCGACGAATGGACGCCGATTTTCGATTCTCACCAACTCATCTGGGCGCCGGTGAAGACCAATGCCGAGGTGCTGAACGATCCTCAGGCTCAGGCGATTGGAGCGTTCGTTGAAATCGAGCATGCCGGCTCGAAGAGCACCCGAATCGTGAACAATCCGATCGAATTCGGCGGGGTCGGGGCGCCGAAATATCGGCGCGCGCCGGAACTTGGAAACCATACTGAGGAAGTGGCGCTGGAAATCGGACTTTCGTGGGAGGATATCGCGCGGCTCAAGGCGGACGGCGCGCTCGGCTAAAGCGGCTGTCTTTTAACCGCCTAATCGCTGCGCGATTCGTGGCCATCTTCGCAGAATTTCCCTTTATTTTCAGCTACTTAGGAATATCGGCGAATATTCGTTGACTGTATCGCAAGGGCCTTCGTATGATTCGCCGTACCTGCCATGGAGGCTGTTTTTCAGTGCGAATGATCGTGCCGCCGATTGTCAACCGGCGCGCAATCGACCGCAATTTGGTCGAATTTTTCCATCACCATCGCAAGGCGTCCTTCAACCGCGCCATCTCGGGAATGTGCCGGTATTTCGGAGTGCGGCGTCCGCGTATCACCTGGTTTGAATATATCGATTGGGGCAAAACCGCCGGAAAAACCTACGAGGATGGCCGAATCCATCTGGTGCATCCCGAAAACTGGAAACGGGGACGAATTTATCGCAGCGAGCGGATGTGGGTGCAGATGATCTATCACGAGATGGGTCATTACCTGTTCTGGACCGACGCCGAGCGCAAAGCCGACGCATTCATGCGCCGGATGGTAGCCGGGCTGAGGCAGCCTCGGCGCGCGCGGCGCGGCGGGTCCAGGTCGCGAGGCGAAAGGCCTTTGCGGCGGCGAACTCGGGTGTTGATGGGGATCCGAGGCCGCGCACATACGCGGCGCGCGCGCAGGGCTCGCGCGGCGTAGAATGCCGCCATGGCCAGCAAGCCCAACGTCGAGAATCGCTGGTGGGTCGAAACCACCGTCAAGAAGCCAAAGAAGATTAAGCCGGAAGGCGAGATGCCGGAGCTACCGGTCGCGATGGCCTTTTACCAGGTCGCACGCGACTACGATCAGGATCGCGCCAAGGACGACCTGACCGACAACAACCTGCGCATCGCGCGCCAGGCAAATCCGCCGCAAGGCGATTGGATTTACGTTGCGATGACGGAGGAGCACTATCCTCCGCATCTGATCAAACGCGTCAAGGACGAGTTCCGCCTGCCGCGCGAAGCGCGCGGGATCGTGCTCGACCATGGGCGGCTGGTGCGGCTTCTGATCTGCGGACCGGAGCTCGAAGACTGGATGATCGACGTGACGCTCGGCGACGAACCCTCGGTCGATGCGTACGTGTGGAATGTGATGTATCGGGAGCGGACCTTCCGCCGCGCGGAAGAGGCGCTGCGCCAGGCGCGCAAATGGGCAATCAACTTGCTTCAGTTCCCGCCGCCTCGCGATGAACCGTTTCGAGGCGCGCTGCTCTAGCGATAGCGGCACGCCTTTCGCGCAATCCGCGCGCACCCGCGTGTTAGCGATGAAATTTCTGCCGCTGATTCTCCGCAACCTGCTGCGTAATCGGCGCCGCACAATCCTGACCGTCCTGTCGATCGGAGTTTCGATCTTTATTTTCGCCGTGCTGATAAGCCTGCCGGCGGTGGTCGATCAAATCCTGCGGGATTCGGCCAGCGACGTGCGGGTGATCGTGCACAACAAGGCCGGCATCTTCTACACCGTCCCGGCCGCTTACGAACCGACTATACGCGCGATGCCGCACGTGGAGGCGCTAAGCGGCTACCAGGTATGGGTGGGCAGCTATCGTCGCCCCGAGCAGAACGTGGTCATCGCGGGCGTCGATCTCGACGCGCTTCGGGAGATTTGGCCCGACTGGAAAGTATCGCAATCCGACCTCGACAAGCTCGAGAGCGTGCGGTCCGGCGTGCTGGCGTCTTCCGCGATGCTGAAGCAGTACGGATGGAAAATCGGCGATACGATCATACTGAGCGGCATCACGGGCAAGCTGCAGGTGAAAATCGTCGGCCGAATCGGCGGCAAAGTGCCACCCAACGCGGTTATCGCACGGCGCGATTTCGTCGATCAGGCGTCGCCGGTGAAGGGTCAGGTCATCCTGTACTGGCTGCGAGTAGACAGCTCGAATTCGATTCCCGCGGTGATTCGCGAGGTTGACAGCCGGTTTGCCAACTCCGCCTATGAAACCGCAACCGAGTCCGAGGTCGCTCTGGGCGAGAGTCAACTTCGCACCTATCATCTGCTGTTTGACGGCGTGAAGTTTCTTGCGCTCATCGTCATCGTCGTGATTGGAACGGTTGCCGCCAATACCGCCGCGATGGCGGTGCGGGAGCGGCGCAGCGAGCTGGCGGTGATGCGGTCGCTCGGATTCACCCGCCGCGTAATCGTGGCGATGCTGCTCAGCGAGGGCCTGCTTATCGGAGCTATCGGCGGGGCGCTTGGATGCGCGCTGGCCGAAGCGGTGCTGGCGATCATGCCGTACGCGGGATCGGTGCTGGGACCAATGGCTGAGATTCTGCACCTCATTCCGAGCGTCGCGATTGCAAGTTTTGTTGCGGCTGCGGCGATTGGTGTTATCGCAGCGGCTATTCCCGCGCTTTCGGCCATGCGCCGCGATATTGCGGGCGAGCTGCGCGCAATCTGACGCGTTCGCGCGATCGCTATTTGTCGAATCTGACGGTGGCGGTTCCGGTGACCAGGCGCTCGGCTTCTTCGTTTTCGATCCAAACGTCTATTTCGGCGGTCCGTTCTTCGGGCACAGAATGGGTCACGAAACCCTGAAAGACCAGCGTATGATCGGGCTGAACCGGAACTCGATATGTAGTGCTGATGCGCACGAGCTGCGCGCCGCCTTCGGGACCAATCCAGTCGGTGACGAACTTTGACAGCAGGCCAAGGCTCATGTTGCCGGGCAGGATCATCCCGGGCAGCCCTTCTTTGCGCGCGCCTTCGTCGTCGGTGAAGCGCGGAGCCGCGAAACCGCTCGAGTGCGCAAACGCGCGGCATTCATCCTTGCTGACGAATTGCTCGCGCGGTCCGATGGTGTTGCCGATCTGGATATCTGAGAAATTTTTCATTGCTCAAGCGTGATTGCGCGCCGATTATTGGCGATTCATGAAACGATGATCGATGTGGGCCACAACTTCGTCGCGCTGGTTCTTAAGCGTGGATCGAATCACCACGAACACCATCGAGCCGGTGCGCCCGGTCTTCTCGTAAACTTCTTTCACATGCGAGGTGAGCGTGATCGAGTCGCCGGGACGAATCGGCGCGACGAACTCCGCGTCCTTGCCCGCATCGAAGCCGCGCCGGCCAAAGCGCGGCACGTGCTCGAAAAAGTTGCGCCCATTGCGAAACATCACCGCGAATGACGGAGGCGCAACCAGTCCCCCATAGGGACCCTTCTTTGCCGCTTCGGCGTCGGTGTAGAGCGGGTTGGTCTCGCCGATCGCGGCGCAGAATCTCGCGATCTTCTCAGGGGTGACCGATACCGGATCGGTGACTTCGAAGACTCGCCCGATAAGACTCTGATCGAACTCCAGTGCCATCCGATTATCTCGTTTCCACCGCAACCGCGTGAGGAACAGGTTTGCGCCGCGGACGAAAATCCACCGGCTGATATTCTCCGCTCCTAAGCTGCGCCACCAGGCCGTCAATCGATCGGATATCCGCGTCAAACCGGGTCGCGCACAAGCCGATCAGGCTGACCAGATGGCTATCGGAGCCGCCCACCGCGCGATAACCGTAGCGGCGCACCAGCTCGATGCTGCGCTCGTCCTCGCCTTTGCGCGAGCCTCCGTTCAAGACCTCGACCGCGACCACATTGCCAAGCGGCGGTTGGGTTTCGTAATGCTCGCAAAGTCCGATATTGGGCCGGCCGGGATGACACGGGACCACGAGCCCGCCCATCTTTGCGACCTCATCGATTAGAGTTTGCGCGTCAAGCCGGATGTTCGCGAAATCGAAGCGCGCCAGGATGTCATCGTTGACGCCGAATACCAGCATGTGGCCGTAGTTGGTTTCGACCTCGGACGCGCGAAGCACCATCACGCCGAATTTGTCTTCCAGAGGACGGTAGTCGGCTTCTCGGTTGAACTGGCGATGTTCGGTAAGGACGATGCCGTCGAGCGGCAGCTCGGCGCGTCTGAGCTTAATCCAGTTGAGATATGCCTCTACCGGTGCGCGGCTGTCTTCGGAAGCATCGCTATGCGAATGTAGATCAAGGGTTGTGCTCACCAGGATTTTTCCTTCACCTCGCCGGGCGAAATTTCGCGAGCGTCACCTCGGGGGTAACGTCCTCGTATACGACCTCGACGGGCATCCCTATTTTAACGTCTTCCGGGCGGCAATCCACAAGGTTGGTCAGCATTTTCAGGCCTTCATCAAGCTCGATATAGGCCATGATGTACGGTAGCGATTCGCGAAAACCCGGCGACTGATTCTGATAGGTCGCGGTGAAGGTGTAGACCTTTCCCCTGCCATGCGCGCGAACCCATTCGGTGCGCGGCGAAAGACAGCTTGGGCATTGCGCGCGCGGATAATAGCGCATGTCGCCGCAATCACGGCACTTCTGAACGTACAATTCATGGCGCTTGAGCGCTTCCCACCACGGACGATTTTCCTCGTCCAGATGCGGCAGCGGCTTCAAATATTTTTTTTCCTTCGATTCTGGCATGGGAATGACCTAGTTGTTCGAGAGAATAAGCGTTGCGCCGGAATGCCGCGTGCCGAGCGCTCCTCCGGTGCCATGGACCAGCGCGATCTGGCAGTTCTTCTTGACCTGGCGCGGGCCGCATTCGCCGCGCAGTTGTTTGGCAGCCTCGATCACCAGAAAGATTCCGCGCATCCCCGGATGATTCGACGAGAGGCCGCCGCCATCGGTGTTGATCGGAAATTCGCGGTCATGGCGCAGCCGCCCTCCGGATACGAACGCGCCGCCTTCGCCCGGTTTACAGAAGCCGAGATTTTCCAGCGTCGACAGCACGGTGATCGTAAACGAATCGTAGATCATCGCCATGTCGATATCCTTGTGCGCGACGCCCGCGCGTTCGAACGCAAGGCGCCCCGATTGCGCCGCGGCGATATTGAGATAATCGCGCTGGCCTCGCGCGCTATGACGGACCGCTTCTCCCGCACCGAGAAGATAGACTGGCTTCTTCTTTAGATCGCGCGCGCGTTCAGCCGAAGTGATCACCAGCGCGCCGCCGCCGTCGGAAATAATGCAGCAGTCGAGCAGATGCAGCGGCGAAGAGATGACCCGCGATGCCATCACGTCTTCGACCGTGATCGGATCGCGATACTTCGCCGCCGGATTCATCGAGGCGTGCAGGCGCATCGTCACCGCGATCTCGGCGAGCTGTTCGGAGGTGGTGCCGTAGTCGTGCATGTGGCGCTGCGCGATCATCGCGTAGGCGCCGACCGTCGTAACGCCAAATGGCGCATCATATTGATCGGGTGGATCCGCTGATCCGCCTCCGCCTCCGGTTCCGACCGCGGTCCGCGACGATGCCGCGGTCGAGCCGTAAACCACCACGCATACGTTGCACAGGCCCGCATTGATTGCGGCGGCAGCGTGCGCGGTATGAGCGACAAACGATGACCCGCCGATCGCGGTCGAATCCACAAAGTTGGGAGTGAGGTTAAGATAATCGGCGAAACCGATGATGCCCATCCCGCCCATGCCCATGCCGGTGGTCGCAAGCCCGTCGACATCCTTGATGCCGAGGCCCGCATCGTCGAGCGCGCCGCGCACGCTTTCCGCCATGATCTGGAACATCGTCTTGTCGGGCGCGAAGCGGGTCGGATGCTCGTAAACGCCGGCGATCGCGATTTTTCTGGAAAGACTCATCAGCGCAATCCTTTACCTGAGCGCGGCGACGAACCGCGATAGCGCGGCGTTGTACTCCGCGGGCCGCTCATGCGGAATCATGTGGCCGGCATCAGCGATTACTTCGATTCCGCCGCCGCTAATCTTTTTCGCGATTAGTTCCGCGTCGGAGGGCCGCGCCGCCGGGTCATCCGCACCCGCCAGCACCAGCGCGGGCCCGGTAATTTTCGCGATCGCATCGCGCAAATCCACTTTGGTGCACGCGACCACGTCAGTGTAGCGCACGCGCGGATCGGTCCTTATCTGCTCCATCCATCCCTCGCGTATCACGTCGAAGTTTTCCTTGATGGTACGCGGCGAATAGGCGTCGGTGGTGAAGGCCTGCGGCGCGCGTCCCATCATGACGCCTCGCAGCGCCTCAACCATCGCGGCTGTGATCGAAAACTTTGCCGCGGTCGCGGAGAACACCAGAGCTTGCACGCGATCCGGATGCGAGAGAGCAAGCTGCATCGCGATAGCTCCGCCCATCGAATGGCCGACGATCACCGCGCGTTCAAGCTTGAGCGCATCCATGAACGCCACCACGAACTCGGCATAATCCTCGATCGTCGGCAGACCGTCTGTGCCGCTTGAGCGTCCATGTCCGGGCAGGTCGAGCGCGATCGGGCTCTGATCTGCTCCCAACGCGGCTATCTGGCGATGCCAGAAATGGGCGTTGCCGCCCGCGCCGTGAATCAGAACCATCACGCGGCCACGGGAAAAGTCGGGCACCACGTCCGGAAGCGTGGTTGCACCGTGATAATAAAAATAGGTCGCGTATCCCTTGACCTGGATGTACTTGGTCGGCATCGCCGCACAGCTCTCCGCAAAGGTGGCTTTGAGCGATTGGTATTAGGTTAGTCGCGCGGTTGTCAAACGGCGCGAACGAAGATTGCTCCAAATAGTCACCAACTTTGCGGCCATTTGCGAATGATCAATAAAATGTGCTCTTCAATAGCAACCGGTCACCATGAGAATAGCCTTGCCTCGCAACGCGACGCGCGAACTGACCGCAGCCAGCGGCTACAGCACCGGCATTAACTTCTCTCCCACTGCCGCCGACATAATGGACACGTACGGAATCGCGATCGACAGCGCCGCCAATATCTGGGTGTCAAACACGGCCTACAGCGTCAGTGAACTGCTTGCGTCAGGCGGATACAGCACCGCGAACACTTTTTCAGCCGAAGGCGCCGCATTTGACGATCCAGCCAGTATTGCGCTCGACAGTTCCGGCAATTTGTGGCTGTCAAATATCTTTCCGGGTACCAGCGGCAGCGTCAGCGACTGTCTCGAGCAGCTATCAGGAAGGACTGAACTTTGCGCCAACCGGCGCCGGGTTTAGCCTGCCGTACATCGTGCTTGATGGCGCCGCAAACGTATGGGCGGCAAACCTCACTGGGAGCACCGTCAGCGAGTTGCTCGCAGGATGCTCTGACTCAGGTTGCTCGGGACTGAACTTTAGTCCGCCTGGTAGCACTTCGGCACTCCGCGTGTCTCAGCAATAGATGAATCCGGTAACTTATGGATCCCGAATGAACCGGATTCGTTGGCGCGGCGGTCCCGGTCAAGACGCCGATCACACCGGGTCCCGCTACCAAGCCGTAACTCGCGTGCGATCTTTCGCGCTACTTTCGCGCGATCTGCATGCGATTCATCGGCGCTTGCGCGGCGCAGGGGCGATGCGCTCTACTTTCTGCCGCGCGCGGCCTTTGCCGGACGAGAACGCACCGGCGGGATATCCACGTCGGACATCCGGCCCTGGGTATGCTCCCAACTCTCGATGGCTGACTTGTTGAAACGCCAGGTGCTGCCGACCCTGAAACCTGGGATACGACCCTGGCGGAGAAGACGGTAGATCGTCGTCGGATGCACGCGCAGATGTCGTGACAAGTCGGCAATGGTCAGAATGTCTTCGTCTGAAGTCATGAGTGAATTGTCCCGCCGGCGCGCTGGGATCGAGCGCCGGGCAATATTTTCGGACTCAAAACGTTGTTCAACGCCGTCCGCATTTGTAGACAGTTGTCAGCGTTATGTCAAACAACTATGCGACGCGAACCGGAGAACAGATAAATGAGTTACGAGACGCTGGAGCTAAAGACTGACGGGCAAGTTCAGTGGCTGACCCTTAACCGCCCGCATAACCTGAATGCGCTCAGCGCCAGGATGGTCGACGAGCTGGAAGATTACCTGCGCAAAGTGCCTTCAGATCGCAAGACGCGGGTGGTCGTGATGCGCGGCGCGGGGCGCGCGTTCTGCGCCGGACTTGATCTGAAGGAGCAAAATCGCGGCAGTACCGGACTTGGCTCGTCAACCACCGATACGGTCGAGTCGCAGCGCCGGATGAGCGATCTGGTGGTTGCGATTCGGCGCGCGCCGCAGCCGTTTATCGCCGCGGTGCGCGGCCCGGCCGCTGGCGGCGGGTTTGCACTCGCGCTTGCCTGCGACGTTCGTATTGCTGGAGAGTCAGCGCGATTCAACGCGGCGTTTATCCGGATTGGCCTGACCGCCTGTGACATGGGCACCAGCTATCATCTGCCTCGCGCGGTTGGGATGTCGGTCGCGTCCGAGTTGATGCTGACGGGGCGCTTCATCAACGCTCAGCGCGCGCTTGCAACCGGGCTGGTTTCCGAGATGGTGCCCGACGCCGAGCTTGACGCGGCAGCGGCAAAGCTGGCGACCGAGATGATCGAGACTTCACCGCTCGGACTTCGCATGACCAAGGAATGCCTGTGGGCGAACGTGGATGCGGGCGGGCTCGAGCAGGCGCTTGCGATCGAGGATCGCAACCAGGTGCTGTGCGTCCGCGCCGGCTATATCGAGGAAGGCGCGCGGGCATTCGTGGAGAAACGCAAGCCGCACTATCC
>JASHOJ010000074.1 GCA_030041155.1 Candidatus Binataceae bacterium
CGAGCGTCCCCTGTCCGCATTGCACGACTGGCACCGGTTTTACAGCGACTATAGCGCCGGCATCGCGGCGCGAGCTCGTCTCCTCCACCCGCGCTCGCCACACCAGGATCGGCGCTCCATCGAGAGTCGTTCGCGCGACCGGCCATGGATCGTATGCGCGGGTCATCCGCTCGATCGCCGCGGCAGGCGCACTCCAATCAATCGTCGAGTCGGCTTTTTCGATCGGCTTTGTATAGCTCGCTTTGGATTCGTCCTGCGCCGTCTCGGCCGCTTGGCCGCGCGCATAAAGGTCAAGCGCTTCGATCAGAGCCGCCGCTCCAAGCTCGGCGAGCCGATCCTTGAGCGTGGCCTGAGTATCGGAAGCCGTGATAGCGAGCGATCGGCTGAGCACGATCGGGCCAGCGTCCATCTGCGCGCTGATTCGCATGATAGTCACGCCGGTTTCGCCGTCGCCGCTCAGGATTGCGGCTTCGATTGGCGCGGCCCCGCGATGACGCGGCAACAGCGACGCGTGAACGTTCAGCGGAGCGATTTTAGCTGTATCCAGAATCGATTGCGGCAGAATTCTTCCGTACGCCGCGACCACCAGGAAGTCGGGCTCGCAGGCTTTAATCTCGGCAAGGAAAGCTGGAGTGCGAATCTTCTCCGGCTTGAACAACCGGACTTCGCGACGGTGAGCAACCTCCGCAACCTGAGAAGGCGACAACCCCATTCCGCGGCCGCGCGGCTCATCCGGGCGTGTGACGGCGGCGACTACTTGAAAGCGCTCATCGCGGCTGTCCGCAAGCCGGTCAAGAATATGGGCCGCGAACATCGGCGTGCCCATGAAGACAATTTTGTGCGGGGTGGCGATTTCAGATCCGAACCTTTGACGGCCGATCGTCAGCCTTTCCGTCCTTGATCATTTTTTTGAGTTTGCGCCGATACAGTTCGCGCTTGATACGGCTGATCCGATCGATAAAAAGCTTGCCGTCCAGATGATCGATCTCGTGCTGCAACGCGACCGCGAGCAGATCGTTCGCTTCAATCTCGATTTCCTTTTGATCCGGCGTCCACGCTTTAACCAGCACCTGTGCGGCGCGTTCCACGTCGGCGGAAAAATCGATGACCGATAGACAACCCTCCTCCCAGATGACCTTGCCCCGAGCCTCCACGATGCGCGGATTGATCAGCTTTAGCAGATGCTTTCCCGGCTCCTCGTGATTGGTATCCAGCACAACAATTCGCTTCGATTCGCCCACCTGCGGCGCCGCAAGTCCCACCCCCGGCGCGGCGTACATGGTCTGGGCCATGCTGTCGACGAGCGAGTTCAATTCGCCGTCGATATTCTCGACCGGAGCGGCAGCAGTCTTCAGACTTTGGTCGGGGAATTTGCGGATCTTGAGCAGCGCCATTGAAATAAGAGGTTCGTTCTCAAGATCTATCAGAGCGCCGTTTTCGCCGGAAGCTGGAAGTCGAGCGGCGCCTGAAACCAGGGCTTAAAGCGCGGCCAAATCATAGCGGGCAAGGAATGATTCCACTGCATGGATACACGCGCGGGGCTTCTCGATTTGAAGAAAATGGGTCGTGCCATCAATCGCCTCGTAGGGCAGGTGATGCTCGCGTGCAAGCTCGCGCCCGATAAGCGCCGGCGGACCCACTTCAGGCAAATCAGGATCGCCACACACCAGCTTGAGCGGGCACGGTAACGCTCCCAGCTTCGACCACAGTTCCGGATCGGCAACCGTCGAGAAGACGTTCGCTTCGAGCTCGCGCGGGCATGCGAGCACGTAGTCGCCGGCGCGGGAGTCATGTCTCAGCGTGGCGCGCGCCATCAGTTCGTACGCCTCGGGCTGCCAGCGCGGATTGTACTTGCGAAACTGAGCGGCAAGCATCGATGGATCGGCGTAGCGCTCGGTCCGACGCCGGGCGCGGACGGCAAGCGAGTTCTTGTCCTCGGATTGGCCGCCGCGCAGCCGATGACCCGCGGGCGGAAAAATCGGCGGCTCGAACAGGACCATCGCGTCGAACCGCTTCCCATAGCGCAGCGAATGAATCGCGGCGGTCACCGCCGAGAGCGAATGAAAGATGCCGGCGCTGCGCCGTCTGCCGAACTCGCGCTCGATCGTCTGGAGCACGGTCTCCAGGTCGGAAACAAATGACTCCCACTGATGCGCATCCTCGCGATGCAGCGGGTTATGGCCGTGGTTGCGAAAGTCGAAAACTACAATCTCATATCGATCGCGCAGCGGACCCCAAAAAGGAAAATAACCGTCGATCGCAAGTCCATTACCGTGGCTCATGATGAGGCGCGGCCCCGAAGGATTACCATGCTGCCGCACTCGAATGATGGCGCCATCCGCCATTGTCGCCCCGAAGCTGTGCCGCGCGCGCGGCACCATCGGATGATTCGATTCCAAGCTGATTTCTCCACCTCGCTAAAGCATCCGCACCGGATCGATATCGATAATCAGATGCACGTCACGTTCGCGCGCGCGATCGCCAAGCTCCGATCGCATCGCCGCCAGCGCCTCTCGCATCGGTTGCAATTCGCGCGCCTTCAGCATCACCTGCCATCGGTAGCGATGCTTGATGCGCTCGATCGGCGCGGGCGCGGGACCCATCACACGAATCGATTCAGGCGAAGAGGCGGCGCGACTGATCGAGTCGGCGCAAGCCTGCGCGATTCGGCCAACCGCCGCCGCGTCCTCTCCTTCGATTCGCACCATCGCAAGCCGCGCAAATGGCGGATAGCCGAGTTCGCGGCGCAGCTCCAGCTCTCGGCGCGCGAAACGCGCGTAATCCTGATCGCGCGCCGCGCGAATACTGTAATTATGCGGCGCGCGGGTCTGAATCATCACTCGCCCCGGATTTTCGCCGCGCCCCGCGCGGCCCGCGACCTGGGTAAGCAATTGAAAAGTGCGCTCCGCCGATCGGAAGTCCGGCATGTTGAGCCCCAGGTCGGCAAGCACCACCGCGACCAGCGTCACACCCGGAAAATCGAAGCCCTTGGTTACCATCTGGGTTCCAACCAGAACATCGATTTCGCGCGCCCGCAGCGCGGCGAGAATCCGCGCGCGTGCGCCGCGCCTGCCGCTCGTGTCGCTGTCCATCCGTTCGATGCGCGCACCGGGGATAAGCGCTTCCAGAGCGGATGTCAGGCGCTCGGTGCCGAACCCCACTCCCGATAGACCATATCCTCGGCATGCCGGGCAGACATCGGGCGCGTCCGCTCCATTTCCGCAGTAATGGCATCGCAGCGAGCGGTCGTAGAGATGAAACGTCATGCTGACGCTGCAGTTCGGGCACGCGATCACGTTGCCGCACAGTCCGCATTGAAGAAAGTTGTGGAAACCCCGTCGATTCAGAAACACGATCGATTGCCCGCCGGACGCAAGGTTGATGCGCAACGCATCCGAAAGCTCGGGCGCGATAGGAATCGTGTCGGGCGCGGATACCGGCTCGATAGCTGTGGCTGGCGATTGCGGCGCGTTTCCATTGACCGAACCTGCGCAATCGTTAGGGACCTGCACTGGTCGAAGCGAGCGTCGCAGATCTATCAGCTCAACCTCCGCCATCGCGCGATCGTTCACTCGCCGCGCAAGGCGCAGCAGGCGATAGCGTCCGCGCCGGGCATTGGCGAACGACTCGATCGATGGAGTCGCGGATCCGAGAACCACCGGACACGACAAGAAACTGCCCAGCGCGACCGCCAGATCGCGCGCGTTGTAGCGGATTCCTTCCTCGCTCTTGTATGCGGGATCGTGCTCTTCATCGACGATAATAAGCCCTGCATCGCGAATCGGGGCGAAGATTGCCGAACGCGGGCCGATCATGATTCTTGCGTCGCCGGCTATCGCGGAAGTCCAGCTCGACCATCTTTCACTCACGTTTTGAGCGCTGTGAGCAATCGCGACGAGTGAACCAAAGCGAGCGCGAAAAGAGCGGACGGTTTCATCGGCGAGCGCGATCTCCGGCACCATCACCAGCACCTGTCGCCCGAGGCCAAGAGCGCGCGCGGCAAGGTGGAGATAGATCTCGGTCTTGCCGCTGCCGGTAACTCCCCACAATAGGAAACTTTGGAAACGCGCGCTTAAAACCGCCGGCGAGACCGCATCAATCGCGCTTTGCTGTTCGCCGGTTAACGCCGGTCCGGACTCACACCGGATGCCATTACTTTCGACCGCAAGAGGCACGACCTCGATAGCACCGCGCTCCTCCAGTTTCTTAAGGATCGCGCCGACGTCATCGAAGCGCGCTGAAATTTCGCCGAGCGGTATTCCATCCGGCGTCGCGGAGCGGATGAGCTCAACCACCTCGCGCTGCTTCGATCCGCGCAGGGTCGCAAAATCAAACGCCGGATTAACCCGCACGATCCCCTCGCGAGCTTGGCGATGACGTCCGCGAGTACCGTCGTGGCGGTCGATAATCTTCTCCTCAAGGAGCCTGCCGAGTGCTTGGCGGATTTCGCCGGGTTGGCCGAGCTTCTCAAGCCGAGCGGCTGGCGCGGGCGATTTTTCCAGCGCTTCGATTATCTTTCGCTCGCACGACGTGAGTGCAGCAGCGCGAAGCGGGTCGGGAGTGCTTGCGAGCCGGTAATGAAGCCTGGACTCAACTCGCGCGACCGACGGAATCACGCTCCGATAAACCTCGCCCAGGCTCGCCATGTAGTAATTCGCGAGAAATTCGAGCAGCTTCAGGTGAGCGCTGTCGAAAAGAGGATCGGCGTCGAGAAGTTCGATTACCGGCTTAAGCGACGCGCGCTCTTCCGCGGGAGCAAGCTCCTCGCCGACCTCAACAACTACCGCGGTCACGCGCCGCGAACGCAGCGGAACCATCACCCGGCATCCGGGCACGACCGCACCCGTTAAGCTAGCCGGGATTTCGTACACGAGTTCGTCCAGTCCACGAACCGCACCGACAATGACCACCTGTGCCTGCATCGCGAAGCTTGGGGCCGCAATCGCCCTGGACCTGCAATTTACTCCCGGCGGGCACATGAGCAACGTGCGCGCTCGCGAAGACCTGAACCCGCGCGCGCGGCCTGCTTCCACGAACGGTCTCGGTCTGGTTGAATCGGGGATATCCCGGCGCGCTGCCGGGATGGGAAAAGTGCCTTGATGCTTCGATTCCTGACCGCCGGTGAATCGCACGGACCTGAACTGGTCGCCGTAGTAGAGGGAGTTCCAGCCGGTTTTGAAATCGACCTTTCTCGGATCAATCAGGATCTGGCGCGCCGTCAGAAAGGCTACGGACGTGGCGGGCGGATGCTGATCGAGAAGGACGAGGTGCGGCCAGTCTCGGGCATCCGCTTCGGAAAAAGCATCGGCAGTCCAGTAACGTTCATTATCGTAAATCGAGATTTCAAGAATTGGGAAAAGCGGATGTCCGCCGATCCCGGCGATGCCGGCGAAGCGAAGATCGTGACCCGTCCGCGGCCCGGGCACGCCGATTTGGCCGGCGTCCTCAAGTACAACCTGGACGACATTCGCGACATTCTGGAGCGCGCCTCCGCTCGCGAAACCACCGCGCGAGTCGCAATTGGCGCTTTGGCAAAGGAGATTCTGCGGCCGTTCGGAATCGACGTGCTTGGCTATGTCGTCAGAATCGGCGCAACGATGGCGAAAGTCCCCGCTGACCTGGAGGTCTCGGAGCTGCGACGCCTCACCGAGGAGTCGCAGGTACGCGTTGCCGACAGCGCGGCCGAGCGTGCGATTATCGAGCAAATCGACGCCTGCAAAAAGACCGGTGATACCCTCGGCGGCATAGTTGAGGTGGTCGCGGTCGGGCTTCCGGTCGGCCTTGGCAGCCACGTTCAATGGGATCGCAAGCTCGACGGCCGGATCGCTCATGCGCTGCTCAGTTTGCAGGCGGCCAAGGGCGTGGAATTTGGCGCAGGCTTCCGAGTCGGAGAGATTCGAGGTTCCGAGCTGCACGACGAGATCGGCTACGATTCGGGCGCGCGCCGGTTCACTCGCCACTCGAACAATTCGGGCGGTACCGAGGGTGGGATGACGACTGGCGAGCCGCTCCGCGTCCGGGTCGCATTCAAGCCGCTTTCAACCCTGATGCAGCCGTTGAGGTCGGTCGATACGCGTACCAAGGACGATGCGGTCGGCACAATCGAGCGATCCGACGTATGCGCCATTCCCGCGGCCGCGGTCATCGCGGAGGCGGTTGTGGCGTTCGAGGTCGCAGCCGCGTTTCTTGAGAAGTTCGGCGGCGACTCGCTGGCCGAAATCACTCGCAATTGGCAGGGATATCTCGAACAGGTGCGCAATTATTGAGGCACCTCGCGCATCCACCCGGAGTGCGTATCGCCGGAGCGTGCGTCGAATGATCAAGCTTATCCTTACCGGCTTCATGGCGACCGGCAAAAGCGCGATCGGGCCGATCGCCGCCCGCCGACTTGGATGGCGTTTTATCGATAGCGATGCGATTGTGATCGCCGCGGCCGGCAAACCTATCGCGGCGATTTTTGCCCAGGACGGCGAACCTCATTTCAGGGCGCTCGAGCGAGCGGCGCTCGCGTCGATAGCCTCCGATCGCCATCGATGCCCCCAGTGTCACACGCCCATGCCCTCGGTAGTCTCCACGGGCGGCGGGGCAATTGTCGATGAGGCGAATCTCGCCGAAATGCGACGGGCGGGCGTCATAGTATGCCTGACCGCGCGACCCGACGTTATAGCGCTCAGAGTCGGCCGGTCGGTGGCACGGCGACCCAAACTGATGGAAGGCGGGAAGCCGCTGGAAGCTCGAATTCGCGAGTTGATGGCTGAGCGCGCGCCGGCGTATGCGCGCGCCGACGCAACCGTCGATACCTCCGATCTGCCGATCGAGAAGGCCGTTGATTCCGTGCTGGACGCGTTTGTTGCGCGGGCGAGGCTCAGATGCGCTCCTTCCGCGTAGAGCTGGGAACAAATTCGCACGAGGTCCACGTCGGCGCCGGCCTGATCGGCGAGTTGGGCCGGCTTGCAATTCGGGCTTCCCTCGCTCCAGGCAAGTGCGTCCTCGTAACCGACTCAAACGTCGGCGGACGGTATGCGGCGGCGGCGACCGAGGCGCTTCGCGGCGCAGGTTTTGCGCCAGTGCTCATCGAGATCGCGCCGGGCGAAGCCAGCAAGTCGGCCGCGACACTGGGCGATCTCTACGATCGGATGACCAGCGCCGAAATCGATCGCTCCGGAACCGTTTTCGCGCTCGGGGGCGGAGTGGTCGGCGACCTGGCCGGTTTTGCCGCGGCTTCGTACCTGCGCGGAATCGCGGTGGTGCAAATCCCAACCACTGTGGTCGCGCAGGTGGACTCAGCGTTGGGCGGGAAAACGGGAATAAACCATCCGCGTGCGAAAAATCTGATAGGCGCGTTTCATCAGCCGCGCTTGATCGTCGCCGACGTGAACACGCTGAGTACGCTTCCGGATCGCGAGTTCCGCGAAGGCATTGCGGAAGTAATCAAGTACGGAGCGATCATGGACGCCGCGATGTTGTCGGACTTGGAGCGCGACCTGGCACGGATTCTGACTCGCGATCCTATGGTCCTTGAAGCGATGGTCGCGCGATCGCTCGCACATAAAGCAAGCGTCGTCAGCGCCGACGAGCGCGAGGGCGGCCTGCGCAAAATTTTGAACTTCGGCCACACTATCGGTCATGCGCTGGAAGCAAGCGCCGGGTATGGCGCCTGGCTTCACGGTGAGGCGGTCGCAATCGGCATGGTCGCCGCGGCGCGGCTGTCGGAGCGGCACGCCGGACTCTCCGCCGACGAATCCTCGCGCCTTAGCACGCTGATCTCCGACGCGGGATTGCCAACCGGGTTGCCGCGGGGCGCCGGAAATCGCGAATTCCTGAACGCTCTCAAGCTAGACAAAAAGCGAGCACAGGGGATGGTGGAATTCATCCTGCTGGACCGAATTGGTCATGCGCTGCCAATACGCCTCAGCTTCGAGCAGATTTTGGCAGTCTTCGCTTAATCGGATTTATCCACACGATACTGCGCTTAAACATGCGATTCTGTGGATAGAAATTGAATCTGCGCTTGCAATCCAGAATCCAAATGTAAGAATATTCTACGGGTAGTGATAGTCCTACGGGTGGGTGCGGAGGCGAAGCTCATCTTTAATCCGCAATCTTTGTCCGAGGGCGGACGCGGCATCGCCTAATCCACTGCTTTAAGGCCTTTACCAGCGAGCCAGTTAGTGGATTAATAGTTCTTGCGAGGTTGATGTTCTTGCCGGAGCGATCGTAAATCATGCGATGCGGTGGCAATCAGACTCGCGACTTAGAGGCGCTGCTAGCCGCTTTAATTCGCCGGCTACATCCCGTCAGGCGTGGATGAATCTCAAACGGCGCTGAGGTGAGTCATGGATAGAGTAGAGGTCATGAAAAGCAGGGTGCTCACCGTTCAGGAGGTTTCGAGCTACCTGCGTGTGCATCCGTCAACCATTTATCGGATGCTCAAGAAAAACCAGCTTCCCGCCTTTCGAGTGGGAAGCGATTGGCGTTTCACGGTCGAAGCAATCGATCAGTGGCGCGAAAGAGCTGAATCGGGCGTTATTAGCGAGCCAATTACATCTCAGCCGACAGCACAGATACGCAAGTAAAGCCGATTCATTTGACCTGTAACCCCGCGCCGTTTAATTGAAAAAGCGGCGCGGGTTTTCCACCATCATAGTCCTGATCTTATCCTCCCCGACTCCGGCATTACGGAGCGCGGGCACTATATTCTTGAGCACGTGGGTGGGGGTCCAGTTCTGCACCAACTTGGCGGTCTCAGGCGGCATGCTAAGCCCGCGACCGAGCCAGCACGCCACCGTGTCGTGCGAAAGCACAATCTGGCTCGCGTAGCCGACGCCCAGAAGGCCGATTAGCGCGGCCAGCCGTAGCTTGTCGGGATGCAGGAAATCCAAGCCGAACCGGTCGAAGCCAATCAGGCATCCGCGATCCAGCATCGCGGTGTGATATCCGAGGTCCGCCGACCCGCAGCTATGACCGATAATCACGTGATCTAGATCGACGCCCTCTGAAGCAAAAATGTCGAGCTGCTCGCGTCCCATCGTGCCGTCATCGGTATGGGTGGTGATCGGCGCGCCGGTCCGCAGATGCGCTCGGCCCGCCGCGCGCAGGCACATTTCTTCGTATTTGGTGACCTGCCCTTTTCCGGTGGCGCACTTAATCACGCCCGCCTTGATTCCCGTATCACCGATACCTTTGGTGATCTCCAGGGTGTAGACCTCCGCGATCTCGTCAATTGTTCGCTGCTTGAAATATGATGTGGTGCCGAGGTCTTCCTTGTAGAGGCCGGTAGCGCAAATTATTCGCATCCCGGACGCGGACGCGACCTCCGCCATAAAGTTGACGTCGCGGCCGATATCCATTGGGCACGGATCGACAAAAGTCTGAACCCCAAGGTCTTTAATTTCCTTTAGACGCTCGACACAGTTTCTAAGCGCGGCTTTGCGCTCGAACTTTGGAGCCGCGCAATCGAGCTCCCATCCGGCCCAACCGATCATCAGATGCTCGTGCATCAAAGTCGTGCCAAGCTGTTCCGCGGTAGCGGTTCCAGTCACCGTGTTGATTGTTTTCATTGAGCCTCGCTCCTTAACGACAGCGAAAAACCGCGCGGCAAAATGCAGTTGCGCCCTTCGGCCAACCTAGACCTCGGTTGTGCCAATCGTCAAATATCTTTTTGTGGTTTGATCGCTGCGATTTGATCGCCCTGCTGCTCAGGCGGGCTTTTGCGAAACGAAGTAAGAATCACCAGCACGATTCCGATTGTTATCGCGCTGTCGGCCACATTGAAGATCGGATAGCTCCAGCCGTAGTAATGCACCCGGATAAAATCGATCACCTGGCCGCGGATCAGCCGGTCGATAACGTTGCCCAGCGCGCCTGCAAGCACCAGCGCAAACGCGATCGAGGTCAGGTCGGCGCGGCGCGACCGGGCGATCAGAATTCCGAGCACGATTATCGCGGCGGCGGCGAGCGCCAGCAGCATCGCGGATCGAAATCCAGCGGGCAGATTGACAAACAAGCTGAACGCCGCCCCGGGATTACGCGTGTAGGTGATATCGAGCCAGTGCGGAATCAGCGCGATACTCTGATACAGCTCCATATGCGTGCTGACGTAGTACTTGGAGGCCTGGTCGAGAATCAGGACCGGCAGGGTGACAGCGCCAAGCAGGCGGGCGAAGGTTCCGAACCACCAGCGCGGCCGATCACCGGGCGGCGGCATGACAGCGGGTTCCGCGCTCACCAGATTCAGGGCCGAACCACTCTGCGGCATCGAGGGCAGAGTTCCGGGTCGCCGCCGTCGTCGAAGTAACACCAACATCGAAGGCACTTGACACCCGGCGCGCGCCGCCCGGTTATCGCGACGTGATCCGACACGCGTGCAAAGATTCCGTCGTCGGCGAAAATCTCTCGTCCCGCCGCGCGTGCGCGCAGTTCCTCCACCTCGGAAGACTTAAGCGGCGATACATCGGACACGATAAACAGGTCTTTGAGAATTCCGGCGTCGCTATCGTTCGCGATGCCAAGCCGTACCGCGGCTTCCAGCGGTGCTCCGATAGTGCCGGCCTTGCGCATTGCTTCGAGCAGCTTGAGAGCTTCGCCGCGAATCGCGAGCAGGCGTTCCCATCGCGCGGTCAGCTCGGCATCTGACCACTCGGGATTTTCAGGCTGAAGCTTCAGCAGATGCACGCTCGGTTCGGTCCGATTCGGCATGTACGAGTAAACCTCGTCAGCCGTGTAGGGAATGAGCGGCGCGAGCATTCTGACCAGCGCATCGAGCACCTGATGCAGCGCGGTTTGCGCCGACCGCCGTTCAGCCGAGGTTTTCCCGTCGCAGTAGAGACGGTCGCGCGCGACATCGATATAAAGGGAGCTTAGGTCGACGACAATAAAATTCAGCAGCGCCGAATATGCCGCCTGAAAATCAAAATCCTCGAATGCGCGCCGGACACTCGACTTCAGCGTCTCAAGGCGCGCCAGGATAAAGCGGTCAAACTCGCGCATCGCCGCGTATGCGATCGCATCGCGCGCCGGATCAAAATCGGCCAGATTGCCCAGGATGTATTTGCAGGTGTTGCGGATCTTCCGATACGACTCCGAAACCGCGGTGAACAACGTATCGCCGATCGCCATCTCGCTGGAATAATCGATTGACGCGTAGACCAGGCGTATCACGTCGGCGCCGAGACGATCCGCGATAACAACCGCATCTTCCGTGTTGCCCAGGGATTTCGACATCTTGCGTCCCTGTTCATCCACCGTCAGGCCGTGGCTGATGACGTTGCGAAACGGAGCGCTGCCGCGCTGAGCCACCGAGCATGTGAGCGAAGAGCCAAACCATCCTCGCGCCTGCTCGACCGCCTCCAGGTAGGCGTCTGCGGGCCACTTAAGCTCGGCACGCTTCGCAAGGACGGCGGCCTGCGAGCATCCGGAATCAAACCAGACATCAAGAACGTCTTCTTGTTTGATGAAAGATGTGGCCGAGCACTCAGGGCAGCTCAGTCCGGGTGGCACGAAGTCCGCGACTGGCCGCTCGAACCAGGCGTCCGAGCTTTCGCGCAGAAAAATCTCTTCGGCGCGCTTCATCACGCCGGAGTCGAGCATCACGTGCGCGCATCCGGCGCATCTGAGTGCCGGGATCGGCACGCCCCACGCCCGCTGGCGCGACAAATTCCAATCGGGACGAGTCTCGGTCATGTTGCGGATTCGATCGCGCGACCATCCGGGCACCCATCTCGCGCCGTCAATCGCTTCGATTATGCGCGCGCGCAAATTTTCGTGATCGATTCGCAGGAACCATTGTTCGGTCGCACGAAAGATGAGCGGCCTATGGCATCGCCAGCAATGCGGATAGCTGTGAACAATCGAGCGCGCCTCCAGCAGCGTTCCCGATTCCTTAAGCCTCGCGATGATCGAATCGTTCGCGTCAAAAACGTTCTGGCCGGCCCACTGCCCTCCCTCAGCAGTGAAAACACCCGCGTCGTTAACCGGGGTAAACGGCTTGATACCGTATTGCGCGCCGACCACAAAGTCCTCGTATCCGTGTCCGGGCGCCGTATGCACCAGTCCGGTGCCGCTGTCCGCGGTGACGTGTTCGCCATACATCAGCTTCACGTCGCGCGAAAGGAACGGATGACGGAAAATGTCGCGGCCATCCAGGGTCTTTAGTGCCTCGCTGCCAAGCGTGATCCGCTTTTCGACATTCAGCGCGCATTCCTTCTCGACCGCGTCGGCAAGACGCGCCGCGACGATGTAATACCGATCACCAGCTTTCAGCGCGACGTACTCAAAAGCGCCGTTCAGGCAGATGCCCAGATTGGCCGGCAATGTCCACGGCGTGGTTGTCCAGATAACGGCGTATAGATGTCCGGCGCGATGCGCTGCCGCCAGTTCCGCGGCGTCCGATTTGTCCGCGGCCAGCGCGCCCGCATCGGGCACGTTGGCGTTCAGCGCGAACGCAACGTAGATCGACGGCGACCGATGTTCGCCATACTCTACTTCCGCCTCGGCCAGCCCGGTGCGGCAATCGAAGCACCAATGCACCGGCCGCAGGCCGCGGTAAACGTAGCCCTTGTCAACCAACTCGCGCAGCACGCCGATCTCAGCAGCGTCGTACTCGGGGGCCATTGTCAGGTATGGATTGAACCAGTCGCCAATACATCCGAGGCGGCGATAGTCGGCGCGCTGCAGCTCGATCCATTTATTCGCTTCCGCGCGGCATCGCTTTCGCAACTCCAGCTTACTTATCGTACGCGCCTCGTCGCCCAGCTCGCGCGATACCTTGTGCTCGATCGGCATCCCATGACAGTCCCATCCGGGCACAAATGGCGTCCGGTTGCCCATCATCGAGCGCGATCGTACGACAAAATCCTTGAGAACTTTGTTAAGCGCGGTGCCAAGATGCGCCCGGCCGTTGGCATAGGGCGGACCGTCGTGGAGAATCCATGTGGGACTGTCCTTTCGCACGGCCATCAGGCGCGCATAAAGATCGAGCTCGTCCCAGCGCTTGAGAATCTCCGGCTCGCGCCTGGCAAGATTCGCCTTCATCGGAAATTCAGTTTTGGGTAGCGCGAGTGTCGATTTGTAATCGGTTGCTGCCACAGATGGCGGACCGCGCGCCGATTCGGCGAACGGGCTAACTCCTTCTTGCGATGCGCTAGATGGTTCTCCGCAACAGAGTAACTTACGCGGCACTGCCGCGCGAGTCCGCGTACTGTTTCATGCGCCTCTGCCGGCGGTCCTACATCGTGCATCTTCCAAGACCGGCGTGTAATTACATATAATATGATTCAAGCTGATTATCAGATGAAGACTACGATCACCGCTACCGAGTTGGCTCGCAACTTGAGCCGAATTCTCGATCAGCTTCACGCCGAAGGCGGTGAGATCGTTATTGAACGCAACTCTCACCGTATCGCGAGGCTAGTCGCCTCTCCGGGCCATCAGAGCGCGCTGGAGGCGATGGGCGATCTCTATCGCATACTGACCGGACCAGCGGGCGTTATGTGGGAATCGGACGCCAGGTCGGGACCCGGCAAGGAGACGATTAAGAAGGGTATGCGTGACCCGTGGGCTTTCTGATCGATACCTGCGTTTGGATCGATGTTGAACGCGGCAATCTGGCTCCGGCGGACGTTGCCGAAATGACCAGAAATGAGGAGGTCTATCTTTCGCCCGTAACGTTAGCCGAGTTACGCTTTGGTATCGAAGTTGCCCGGTCTGCGGCCGAGAAGCAGCGGCGGCTTGCGGCATATCGCAGGCTCGAACGGAAACCAATTCTGCCGATCGATGGAACAACCGGTGAAATTTTCGGCTCGCTGGCAGCCGCTGTCCGAACGTCAGGGAGTGGACATCGCTATCGTACGCAGGACATTTGGCTTGCCAGCCAGGCGATCCAGCATGGGTTCGGGTTTTTGACACGTAATCAAAAGGACTTCGACGACCTGCCCGGCCTCTCGCTGGTTAGTTACCATTTGTCATAGCGTGCTCCTCCTCAGAGTCAATCGCTGAGGATGTCGCAGCATGCCCAGGAGAAAGCTGTCCATTCGATCTTAATACTCACGGCGTGTAAGACACGTGTTCAGTGGTGCTCCGATCGACAGCTTGCCCGAGCCGCGCGCTCGGGTGGAAAATCATCGCGCATTTCCGCTGGTCACTGACGCTCGCTGCGATCGCGGCCGCATCTCTTATCGCCTGCTCAAAATCCTTCCATGTCGTGATCGGCAAAGAATATCCAGTCCAGACGCGCGGCTACGTATGCGCCGACGAGGCGAACCTGCTTCGAGCCAAACATGCCTACGATCAGACCCATCAGTTCATCGCGCAGCCAAATTGCGTCGGAATCGGGTTTGGCGACACGGTCCGTATCTCCGGCACGAAAGACCATCTGCTGATCGTCGATATCTCGGACGGCCAGTATCGAGGAATAGCGACGACCGGATACACTGGATTCACGGCGCTCGATTATCTGAAGCCGCAGGGTTAATCGCGCGGATCAATTGAATAACGCCGCACTGATTCGTATCATCGACGCAAATCGCTGCGGGAGCCAACTCTACACCGATGTCGCTTAGAAAAGTCACTTACTTCGATCGAAAAGGGGTTGCGATTGTGCCGGTCGAGGAGGATGGCCAGGCAAAGCCGGCCGTGCTTGGCGTGCGCAACGTAAATCGCGACACGCTCGAGACTATCCGGGTTCGCGGCGGAAATCGCACCGGGCGCTACAGCGAGGTGTTGCAGAAAATTCCGCCCACGCTCAGCACCGATCCGTTCGCCCTCGACGAGCTGGCCGGGCCGCAGCCAAAAAGTCCGAAGTGAACAAGGCCGGAAGTGAGAAGGCGGGAGCGCTTGCGGGTCTCCGCGTTCTCGATCTGAGCGATCATCGCGCTCAGCTATGCGCCCGTATCTTCGCCGACCTCGGCGCTGATGTGATCAAAATCGAGCCTCCAGGCGGCGACGGCGCGCGGCGTCTCGGCCCGTTCGCCGGCGACGTGCCGCATCCCGACCGCAGCCTCTTTCACTGGTTCTACAACCTCAACAAGCGTTCGCTGACGCTCGACCTGCACAATCCCGATGGGGCCGCGGTGATGCGCCGGCTTGCGCGCTCCGCGGACATCGTGATCGAAAGCTTTTCGCCAGGCACGATGGCGACGCTGGGCATTGGATGGGACGAGCTTCATCGCGACAACCCGGCGCTGATTCTTCTTTCTATCGCGCCGTTCGGCCAAACCGGTCCCTATCGCGATTTCAAGGCCGATGACACGGTGCTCACCGCGCTTGCCGGGATGCTTTACGTAAATGGCTTTCCCGGCCACGCCCCCGTCCGGCCACTCGGGCTGCAGGCGTATCATTCGGCCGCGCACTACGGAGCAATCGCGATCTTGTGCGCGCTCTTTGCCCGCGACCACTCGGGCGAAGGTGCCTGGATCGACCTCTCGATGCAGGAAGCGACCGCCTGCGCGGTCGAGCATGTGGCGGGCAGCTATTTCGAGAACCAGATTGCGGAGCCGCGGCGCGGCACGCTTCACTGGAGCCGTTTTTTTCGGGTCGGAAAATGCCGCGACGGATTCATTATGCATTGCACGCTCGGCGACTGGACCTCGCTCATCGAATGGGTGAAGGCCGACGGCAAAGCGGACGACCTGATCGATCCCGCCTACCAACAGGTGATGCATCGCAATGTGATGGCGGAGCATCTGTTCGACGTGCTCGATAAATGGGTTGCGGATTATCCGCGTGACGAGCTTCTTGAACACGCCCAGATGCTGCGCCAGCCATACGCAACCGTTCGGCCGCCCGAAGCGCTGTTCGATGACGAGCAGCTTTCCGCGCGAGGCTTCTTTGTTGAAGTCGAGCATCCGGAGTTGGGGCGCAAGTTCCGTTATCCGGGCGCGCCGTTTGTGATGAACGGTACGCCATGGCGCGTCTACCGCCGTCCGCCGCTGGTCGGCGAGCATACCGGCGCGATCCTGCGCGATGAAATCGGGATGAGCGCGGATGAGATGAGCGCGCTTGCCGCCGAAGGGGTGATCTGACGATGTCCCGGCGGCCGCTGGAAGGAATCCGCGTGCTCGATTTCACCTGGGTGGTTGCCGGCCCGGTCGCGACGCGGATTTTGGCCGATCACGGCGCGCAGGTAATCAAGATCGAGCGCGGAAGTCCGGCGCCGCTCGGAAATCGCAAGCTCGGCCTCCAATGCGATCTTCATCGCGGCAAGCTCTCCGCCGCAATCAATATGAGTGACCCGCGCGGCCTCGAACTCGCGCGGCGTCTTGCCGAAAAATCCGACCTCGTGATCGATAATTTCTCCGCGCGCGTGATGCGCGGATGGGGCATGGATTACGAAAGCCTTCGCGCGCTCAAACCCGACATCATCTGCATTAGCATGTCAGGCCTCGGGCACACCGGCCCGCGTTCGAGTTACGTGAGCTACGGGCCGACCCTGCAGGCGCTCTCCGGCTTCACCCTGCTGATGGCCGAAAATGATGGCACGCCCGCCGGTTACGGCTACTCCTACGCCGATATGTGCGGCGGATACACGGGCGCACTCGCGGCGCTCGCCGCGCTCTGGCATCGAAGACGCACGGGTCAGGGCCAGTTTGTCGATCTGTCGCAGTTCGAGGCGGTAACCGCGGTAATCGGCCCCGCTCTCTTGGATATCTCGGTTAACGCGCGCGAGCAGACCAGTTTCGGTTACGATTCGCAGGAGGCGCCGGCGGCTCCGCATGGCGTTTATCGATGCGCTCCGCGGCGGGATGGCGAAACCGTCGACGATGATCGATGGATCGCGATATCGGTCCATACTCAGGCGGAATGGGACAGGTTCGTCGTCGCGATTGGCTCTCCGGAATGGACCTCCGATGCCAAATTCCGCACCCTGTTCTTGCGGATGCGTAATCGCGACGAACTTGACGCTCATCTAAGCGAATGGACGCGCGAGCGTTCGGCCGAAGACGCGATGGAGCTGCTGCAAGATGCGCGAATCGCGGCCGGCGTGGTCGAAAACGGAATCGATCTCTGCGAGCGCGATCCTCAGTTGCGCGATCGCGGATTCTGGCCCACGGTCCGAAATCCGAACGGCGCGAGCACCCATGTAACCGGCATCCCTTTCAAAATCTCGTCGGGCTCGGGCGAAGTACGCGCCACCGCGCCTGAAGTCGGCGCCGACGCCGATTACGTCTTCGGCGAACTTCTAGGCCTGAGCCGCGAGGAGCGCGACAGGCTAGCCGCAGCGGGCGCAATCTTGACGTAGACGCATCGAGCGAGCACGCGGCTCGGAGGCGCCAAGCTTTCGCCCCGGTCGCAATCGGGCGTAACCGGCTGTCGGCGTGGCTAGTCGCCCCGTTACCGATCTTGCGCTAAAGTGCCGCTCGCGTAGCTCAAGGGACTGCAAGGGGGATCCGGGTTTGCTCGCCAGCGTCATTTCGACCGCGTTAGCCGGGGTCGACGCTTATCCGGTTGAGGTGGAGATCGATATCTCGGGCGGGCTGCCGGGACTCAAGATGGTCGGGCTGCCGGAGAAATCGGTGCTCGAGGCGCTGGATCGGATCAAATCCGCGCTGCGCAACTCCGGTTACGATTTTCCCGGCCGCAAAATCACGATCAATCTAGCTCCGGCCGACACTCGCAAGGAGGGATCGGCGTTCGATCTGCCGCTTGCGATCGCTCTGCTCGGCGCCAACGGCCAGATTCGCGATCGCGCGCGAATTCGGCGCTTCATGGCTCTGGGAGAGCTCGCTCTTGACGGCCGGGTAAAGGGAATCAAGGGCGCTCTCTCCTGCGCGATACTCGCGCGCGCGCAAAAATTCGAGGGCGTGGTGCTGCCGGCCGAAAACGCCCGCGAAGCCGCGGTGGTCGATGGAATTCCGGTAATCGGGGTCTCCGACATCCGCCAGGCGATCGAATTCTACGACGGAACGCGCCACCTTGAGCCGGCGGTCGCCAATTTGCAGGAATTGTTCGCCGCTGGCGGCCGCGAAGAACTGAACTTCAGCGAGGTCAGGGGACAGGAGCAGGCGAAACGCGCGCTCGAAGTGGCGGCGGCCGGAGGCCACAACGTCCTGATGATCGGGCCGCCCGGCTCCGGCAAGACCATGCTCGCGAAGCGGTTGCCCGGCGTGCTCCCGACCATGACGTTCGAAGAGGCGATCGAGACGACTAAAGTGCACAGCGTGATGGGACTGCTCGACGGGCGCGCGCTGGTCGCGGTGCGGCCGTTCCGCTCGCCGCATCACACTATATCCGATGCTGGGCTGATCGGTGGCGGTCCGGTGCCCCGCCCAGGCGAGGTAAGCCTAGCGCATCACGGCGTGCTCTTCCTCGATGAATTGCCGGAGTTTCGCAAGAACGTGCTCGAAGTGCTGCGCCAGCCGCTGGAAGACTCGAAAATCACTATCTCGCGCGTGTTGGGCACGTTGACCTTTCCCGCCAGCGTGATGCTGGTCGCGGCGATGAATCCGTGTCCCTGCGGCTTCTATACCGATCCGCAGCACGAATGCACCTGCTCGCCGCTTGAGATTCAGCGCTACCGGTCGCGAATATCCGGCCCGCTGCTGGATCGGATCGATATCCATATCGAAGTGCCGGCGGTCAAATATCGCGATCTGACTGACAAAAATGCCGGCGAATCCTCAGCCGCTATTCGCGAGCGCGTGAATCGCGCGCGCGAACATCAGCTTAAGCGCTTTGCCGGCATGCCGATCTACTGCAATGCCCAGATGGGCGCGCGTGAGCTACAGCAGCATTGCGCGGTCGAAAGCGCAGGTGAAAAGCTGCTCGAACTGGCGATTAACCGCCTCGGTTTGTCGGCCCGCGCGTACACCCGAATTCTCAAAGTCGCGCGCACAATCGCGGACCTGGAGGATGCGGACAGTATAGCGGCTCATCATCTGAGCGAAGCTATCCAGTACCGATCGCTCGACCGCGCGCCACAATAGCCGCTGACCAGAAGCATAAAGCCAGTTCAGTTCGCGCCGCTTGCCAAAGAGCATCCATCGGCGTAGCTGATTCTTCAGATAAGCAACAATTATGACCAAGCGGCGTCCGGAAGCACGCCCGCGGGAGGGTCATCGATGAGCAGCGCAATCAAAATGGCGGTGTTTATCGTAATAGGTTCGGCGATCACAGCCGGAGCTCTGGCGATCGCAAGCTACTTGTCTCACGTCGCCGGCTAGCTTGGAGCGCCCGAGACAGGCGCTCCCTCCATAGTCGCGCCTCAGCGGTGTCCGAAAACCGCGCCGGAAGGATCGTGCTTTCGCACTCGGGCAGGTATTTTGGCCCTCACCGGCGCGCGACGCTCTAGTCAATTCACCTGACGCTTAGTTCCGCGGCTGTTTCGATTCTTCGATCTGCTCGTTTATCTCGCCTAGTCCTTGGGTCACGCTCTGCGCCGCGCTGGCCAAGTGCTCGAATCGCTCTGTAAAGCTGCACATCAGGAATGATCCAATCTCGACTTCAATGTCGTCGCCCCAAGCATTCATGTAGCGGTCGAGTTCGTCTCTGAGATCGCAGAATGCCTTAAAAAAATCGCCGCCCGCCTTTAGATACTTGCGGAACGCCTCCGTTGAGGCGCTCGCTTCATCACTATTCATTCGATCACCTCCGAAATCTCGCATCTTCGGCTGGACGCCCCAGTCTTTTGCCCATTCGCTGACAGTCCTTTCAACCTTTCGGTTGCATTCTACGCCTCGCTCATGTCAACCGTTGTCTCAGGATGGAGTTCGATAAAAGTGATGCCAAAAACCCAAAGGTCTGCGCGCGCTCATCAGCTATCGGAGTATCGCTAGTGGCAGGTAATTCCTCGTTTCGTGCTCTTTCGGAAATCAACCGCGCCATCCGCGAAAACCGCGTCGATGATTACCCGTCGGCGAATCGCAGCCTCGGGATGTATCCGCTCGAGTTCGGGATGGGAACCTCGCGATGGGAATGGCGGGAGCATCCGCCACAGGTGCTGAATCCGTTTGGCACTATCGGCGGCGGCTTTATCGCGATCTTCGTCGATGAGCTTTTCTCGACCGCAATAGGTTCGCTGCTCGAGGAAGGCGAGTGGGCGGTCAGCGCCGAGATGAAGCTCAGCTATCTGCGTGCGATGCGACCCGGCGCGATTACCGGCGTCGCGCGCGTGGTTCGGCGCACGCGCTCGCTCGCATTCATGGAGGCAACGGTGGAGTGTGAAGGACAGGCCGCCGTGCTCGCCTCATCCACCTGGTCCATCTCGCGTTCGTAACCTCGGATTATTCGGGGGACGCGCCACAAAATCGGAGGGGCGATGTTTCCATCGCCCCTCCCCGTCACCACATCCGCCTCCCCACCGCAGCACTCCCGAACGGAACCTCGGTTCCGTTCAACATTGATGGGCTCCGGACCAGTCATCGGCTGGCCGCGATGACCTGCCCAACCTTAGCCTGACGCGTTCGAAGTCTTCGCCGCTGTCACGCCCCCTCCCCACTCCGCTGTCAGGCCACCACCTCATCCACTCGCGTCCGGAGCCCTTGAACCCTTTATTGCCGCTTGCTCTCCTTACAAGACGAAATCGCAAAAGGAAATCGCCGCACGATAGTTTACGAACATCCGCTGGTGGCGCCGCAATTCATGCATTTGTAGCAAGCGCCGTTGCGCACCATTATCGAACCGCAATCGGGACATGGAGGCGCGTCGGCCTGATTGATAAACGCCTGGCGCATCCCGCCATCTTTTCCCTCCCTGAGGCTCGCAACCGTCGGCGCGATACGCGCGCTCTTGGCGTCCTCGATCGCCGCCGGCTCGTTCACCTGCGACTCGTCCAGAACAACTCCCACCTCGCGCTTCGCCTCTTCATCCAGGAACTTCGAGGCCATCCACCTGAACAGGTAGTCCACGATCGATTTCGCGTACGGTATCTGCGGATTCTTGGTGAATCCCGACGGCTCGAAGCGGATATGCGCGAATTTATCCACCAGGAATTGCAGCGGCATCCCGTATTGCAGCGCGTATGAAATCGCGGTCGCGAACGAATCCATCAGTCCCGAGATCGTCGATCCCTGCTTCGACATGATCACAAAGATCTCGCCCGGCGTGCCGTCTTCGAACAGCCCAACCGTGATGTAGCCCTCGTGCCCCGCGATATCGAACTTATGGGTCAGCGATCGCCGCTCGTCCGGCAGCTTGCGGCGACGGGTGTGGAACTCATAGCCATGCGCCGCCAGCGCCTGCGCGGAACTGAGCGCGTCCGCCGAAGCGCGCTCTTCTTTCTTTCCAGTGTTGAGCGGCTGAGTGCGCTTGGAACCGTCGCGATAGATCGCGACCGCTTTCACTCCGAGTTTCCACGCGGTCAGGTACGCCTCGCCGACCTCGTCGATCGACGCGTCGGCGGGCATGTTGATGGTCTTCGAGATCGCGCCCGAGATGAACGGCTGCACCGCGCCCATCATCTTGAGATGCCCGTTGTAGTGAATCGTGCGCGTGCCCGCGCGCGGCTTGAAGGCGCAATCGAACACCGGCAGATGCGAATCGTTTAGCGCCGGCGCGCCTTCGATCGTCTCGTGCTCGTCGAGATACTCGACGATTTCCTGCACTTCCTTCGAATCGTAGCCGAGCCTCTTTAGCGCCCGCGGCACGGTGTTGTTGACGATCTTGAGCATCCCGCCACCGACCAGCTTCTTGTACTTGACCAGCGCGATATCCGGTTCGACTCCGGTGGTATCGCAATCCATCATGAATGCGATCGTTCCGGTCGGCGCGATAACCGTCGCCTGCGAGTTGCGATATCCGGCGCTCTGGCCAAGCTTCAGCGCCTCATCCCACGAATCGCGCGCCGCGCGCAGCAATTCGAGCGGCACGTGCGCGGGCTCCAGCCGATATGCGTGACTGCGATGACGCTCGATAACTTTGAGCATCGGATCGCGATTTTGCGGATAGCCCTCGAACGGCCCCATCTGCGCCGCGAGCCGCGCCGATTGGAGATACGCCTCGCCGGTCATCAGCGCGGTGATTGCGGCCGCATAGCTTCGCCCCTGGTCGGAGTCGTACGGCATCCCGAGCGCCATCAGCAGCGCGCCCAGATTCGCGTAGCCTAATCCGAGTTCGCGGTACGCGTGCGCGTTGCCCGCGATCTCCTCGGTCGGATACGACGAATTATCGACGACAATGTCCTGCGCCGTGATCATCACGTCCACCGCGTGGCGAAAGGCGCGCACGTCGAACTCGCCGCGGTCGTCGATAAATTTCATCAGGTTCAGCGACGCGAGATTGCATGCCGAATTGTCCAGATGCATGTACTCGCTGCACGGATTCGAGGCGTTGATCCGTCCCGAGGCCGGGCAGGTATGCCACAGATTGATCGTGCTGTCGAACTGCATTCCCGGATCGCCGCACGCGTGCGCCGCTTCCGAGATCATCCGCATCAGGTCGCGCGCGCGATATTCTTTCGCTGGCTGCCCGGTGCGGACATAGCGCGTATGCCACGATCCGTCGTCCACCACCACGCGCATGAAGTCGTCGGTCACCCGCACCGAATTGTTGGCGTTCTGAAAAAACACCGAGCTGTACGCCGGCCCGTCGAGCGAGCCGTCATAGCCGGCGTCGATTAGCGCCCACGCCTTCTTCTCTTCCTCGACTTTGCACTTGATGAAATCCTCAACATCGGGATGATCGACGTTAAGCACCACCATCTTGGCCGCGCGCCGGGTCTTGCCGCCCGACTTGATCACTCCGGCGGACGCGTCAGCCGCTTTCATGAAGGAAAGCGGACCCGACGCGGTGCCGCCCGACGATAGTTTTTCCCGGCACGAGCGCAGCGCCGAAAGATTCACCCCCGAGCCGGAACCGCCCTTGAAGATCATGCCTTCGTTGCGATACCAGCCGAGAATCGAATCCATGTTGTCGTCGACTTTCAGGATAAAGCACGCGGAGCACTGCGGCTTCGGCTCGATTCCGACATTGAAATAGACCGGGCTGTTGAACGACGCCTTCTGGTTCAAGAGCAGGTACGCGAGTTCCGCCTTGAACGTCTCCCGCACTTCACCGGAAGAGAAATAGCCCTGCCGCTCGCCCCAGATCGCGATCGTATCGACCACGCGCCCGATCAGTTGCTTGACCGACCTCTCGCGCTGCGGCCCCGCGCCCCTGGAATCCAGCGGGCCGCGAAAATACTTGGATACCACCACGTTGGTCGCGGTCTGCGACCACGCGCGCGGCACCTCGACCTCGCGCTGCTCGAACACCACCCGGCCGTCCTCGCCGGATATCACGGCGCTGCGCAACTCCCATTCGATCTCGCTCATCGGGTCCACGCCGGGCGTGGTAAAGAACCGATCGAGCGCAATCGGATGCGTCGTCTGAGGCTGTTGATTGCGGTCTGCGGGCTTAAGCGCCATCTTATCCAGCTCTATCGCTCCCCCACCCATCCCCCACCTCGCCTAGGTTGCGTGCCGATTAAAATCTGCCCCCAGCCGGTTGGGCCAAGACCCCCAAAAGCATCCCAATCACCACAACATGTGGGGCTTTGCTCCTGCCGCGCTGCGGGCGGAAATATGCCCCAGTTACAGCGCGACTGTCAAGCATGACGACCCTATAAGTAGTGTGGATGACTCTGTGCACAACCTATATATTAGGCTGTTGATAAAGTTTCGTGAAGGCTTCGCCTCTCGCAATAAGACTACTGCCAATCACGATGTTAAATTAGGCGAGCTTATTCCTCAAATCCTGCGAACCTGTGGCGCCTCCACTGATCGCGACGCTCATTTTGCCGCGCCATTTCGGCTCCGGATGAACCGCGCTATCGTGAACCCACGATGGGACCGAAACGGCCCGGGTCGCCCACGCCGATTGCTGCGGCGCTGGAGCCACTTCTTGAACGTCTCGATACCGGCGGACAGTTCACTCTGATCCGGCTTATCCGCGCGTGGCCCGCGATTGCCGGCGAAACGATCGCGCGGCGCACGGAAGTGGTTTCACTTCGCGCGCGGACTGTTGTGATTAAAGTTTCGGGCGCGATGTGGATTCAGGAATTGCAGCTCATGAAATCGCAGATACTCGCGCGAGTTGAAGGTGCAATCGGCGCCCGAGTCATCGATGACATCCACTTCATCGCGGGGCGCCTTGCGCGCAGAAATCCGCCGCGGCTGAAGCCGGTTGCGCGCACTACCCGCCACGCGATCGATCTTCCGCCAGTCAAAGATCCGGAGCTCAGGCTCGCGTTCGAAAGACTCATCGAAAGCTGGGGCCGCGCCGGCCGCTGAACGAGATCACGCAGAATCTCGCGCGCGGCTGTGGATGGCGCTTGCACGGGCGCTAGCGCTATTGCGGCCGTTTTGTGGCAAGATTCGCTCAAAGCAGTAATTTTTCGGCGCGCGCGATACGCGCAGGGATTATTCGATGGCGCAGGAGATCAAAAGCAAGGCGCTCGACCTGGCGCTTAGCCAGATAGAAAAACAATTTGGCAAGGGCTCGATCATGAAACTCGGCGAGCAGGCGATCGAAGAGAATATCTCGGTCGTTCCGACCGGCTCGCTGGGACTCGATATCGCGCTCGGCGTAGGCGGATTGCCGCGCGGCCGGGTGGTGGAAATCTACGGCCCGGAATCGAGCGGCAAGACCACGCTCGCGCTCGAATGTATTGCCGAGGCGCAAAAGCGCGGCGGCACCTGCGCGTTTATCGACGCCGAGCACGCGCTCGACGCGTCCTACGCGCGCAAACTCGGAGTCAAGGTCGAAGACCTGCTCATCTCACAGCCAGACAACGGCGAGCAGGCGCTCGAAATTTGCGAGACTCTGGTGCAATCGGGCGCGATCGATGTGCTCGTGATCGACTCGGTCGCGGCGCTGGTGCCGCGCGCCGAAATCGAAGGCGAGATGGGCGAGCCGCAGATGGGCTTGCAGGCGCGGCTCATGTCGCAGGCGCTGCGCAAACTCACCTCTATTATCTCGCGCTCGCGCACGATCGTGATCTTCATCAACCAGATCCGGATGAAGATCGGCGTGATGTTCGGGAATCCGGAAACCACCACCGGCGGCAATGCGCTCAAGTTCTACTCGTCGGTGCGTATCGATATCCGGCGAATCGGCACCATCAAGTCCGCGCAGGAAGTGATCGGATCGCGCACCAAAACCAAAGTGGTCAAGAATAAGGTCGCGCCGCCGTTTCGCGAGGCCGAGTTCGATATCCTGTACGGCTCGGGAATTTCGAAAGAGGGCGAGTTGGTCGATTTGGGCGCGGAAATGAACGTAATCGAGAAGCTCGGCGCCTGGTATTCGTACAACGGCGAGCGGATCGGACAGGGGCGCGAGAACGCGCGCGACCTGCTCAAGGCAAATCCGAAGCTGGCCGACGAAGTCGAGCAGAAGATCCGCGAGAAACTTTCTGTCAAGCCAATCGTGCTGCCCGAGGCCGCCGCTGGCGACCCTGATGAAGCCGAGGAAGCGCCCCCCGCTCCGTCAGCATCAAAGCGCAAAAGCTGACATCGTTTGTTGTGTCACCCTGAGCGACGGCTGCCGGAGTCGAAGGGTCCCTCCGCCATTCTTCGGCGGATTCCGCCAGGGAGCCTTGCCGTGGTCGCGAATTGCGTTTCGGGATCCCTCGACTCGCTGAGCGCTCGCTCGGAATGACACTTCAGAGCATTGATCAAATGAGCCGTTCTTCTTCGGGCGCGCGCGCGTCACATTGCGGAGCGGACACCCGCGAAGAAGGTCGGCCCGTACTGCGCGAGGATTTCCGCGATCGCGAAAATAAGCCCGAACAGCGCGCCGAAAATTCCGCCGTTGACCCGAATCCAATCCAGATGGCTCCGGGTTCGCGATTCGATCTGGACCCGGATCTGCTCGTCGGTCAGGCGCCCCAGATTTTCCTTCACCATCTCGGTTATCTCGCCGCGGCTCGCTTCCACCGTGCGCCGCACCACCCGATCCATGATCGCGCTGGCGCGCCGATGCGCAAAGCTGCCATCGTCGCGCAACTGCACGCCGAGCTCATGCAGCGCCGCCTCGATCGTGCCCATCAGCTCGGGATCGCTGCGCAATTCGGGGATCCGCTGCTTCAGGTTCGCGACCATACGCGAGCTAAGCGACCTGAGTCCCATCTTGTTGAGCGTGGTGTACACACGCTCGAACGATTTCGGCATCACCTTGCGCAGGATCGCCTCTATCCGATCGAGCGCGCGCTCGTTTTCGAGCGAAGCGGTGATTCGTTCCAGAATTCTGCCCAGCACCTCGCTGTCGAGCAGCTCATCGACCTGCACTTCCTCCAGATAGGCGCCGGTGCGTGCAACCAAATCCACCTGATGCAGCTTGCGCTCGATCATCTCCGGCGTAAGCCACTCTTTTTCGATTGTTTTCGCAATTCCGTCGATAAGCTTGACCCGGTTTCGCGGCAGGACTCCCGAATGCGGCAGATACCATCGCCGCTCGAAGATCATTCGCAGCGCGATATAGTCGCATAGTCCTCCAACCAGCGCCGCTTCCGACATCGCGAGCACCACTCCGCCGAAGGTCGTCCATGAACTGAAGCGGACGATCATGAAGCCGATGAAACACGCGATCGCGGACAGCGCCAGGGTCAGGTCGCCCTTGCGGGTGAAAACAAACTCGCCCCAGGTTGATGGCGCCCGAGTGCCGATTACTTGAGCAGTAGCCATACCTATCAGTGTGGCTGGAGTTTGCGGCAGATCAATCGTGGTCGATGCAGCCCCAAAGCTGCATCGCGAACCGATAAAACGGTCACACGTCCAGCTTCGTTCCATCCCGCGTTCTTGCACTAATTGGAACCAAGCGCTGCCTCGGTCCGGCGAGCGTCCCGAGTGTACTCCTGAGTTTCAATGCCATATGATATGGCATATGGCATTTGACAATGGCACGAAAACAAGAATCGACAAATTCGGGCGCATTGTCGTTCCGAAGCCTATGCGGGAGCGCCTCGGGTTGAAGGCGGGAACCGAGCTCGAAATCGTGGACCAGCAGGGCGGCGTGTTATTGCGTACGGTCGAGGAACGG
>JASHOJ010000075.1 GCA_030041155.1 Candidatus Binataceae bacterium
CACGGCATCTACCTGCGTGATATCGGAGGCGCGGATGCGGAAGACTGGCGCAAACAGGCGGACGCCCACAAGCCCGTCGCGGCAATTCTCTTCTATCGCGCGCACCTGCTTAGCGGAAATACGGGTTTCGTCGATGCGCTGGCGGAATCGCTCGCCGCGCAAGACATCGAGCCGCTTTGTATCTTCACATCGAGCCTGAAGGCGCAGCGCGACGGCATACCCGCGGCGTTTCATTACTTCGCGGCGCGCCCCGCGGTGATCGTCTCGACCCTCTCTTTCGCGCAAGCCGAGGTGAATACGGGTGGCGTCACATCGCCGGGATCGAACGTAAGCACGCTGGAACAGTTGGGCGTGCCTGTGATTCAAACGATGGCGGCGAGCGTGCCGCGAGCCTCGTGGGAGATTTCCTCGCGCGGATTGAATCCGCTCGAAACCGCCATCAACGTCGCAGTCCCCGAATTCGACGGTCGCATCATCTCCGTTCCTATCTCTTTCAAGGAGCGGCAGGAAGTACATGACGGCGCACTTTACGTGCCGCACGCGGAACGCGCTGCTCGGGTGGCCGGAATCGCGGCGCGATTCGTCGCATTGCGGCAAAAGCCGAACGCGGAAAAGCGGATTGCGTTCGTGCTCACGAACTCGTCGACGAAAGCGGCGCAAGTCGGCAATGCGGTTGGCCTCGATGCCCCCGCGAGTCTGCTGAACCTGCTACGAGCCATGCGGCGGCGCGGATATGAGACCGGAACGCTACCCGCCGATAGCGATGCGTTGATGCACGAACTGCTTTCGCGCGGCAGTTATGACGAGAATCATCCGCTTAATCCTTCGGTGGCGCACCGGCTATCTGTAAGGCGATACTGCGAATGGTTCAACTCATTCCCTGAGAACGCGCGCAAACGCTTAATCCGCGTGTGGCAAGAGCCGGGACGCGATGCGAAGGAGCCGTGGCACGATGCAGCCGATTTCCTCTTCGCGGCGCTCGAAATGCAGAACGCTCTCATTGCACTGCAGCCGCCGCGCGGCTACGGCGTGAATCCGGACGCGATCTACCACACGCCCGATCTGCCCCCGACGCATCACTACACGGCGTTCTATCGCTGGCTGGCCGCGCCGCGCGCGCAGGGCGGATGGGAAGCCGACGCGATCGTACACGTCGGCAAGCACGGCACGCTCGAATGGCTGCCAGGCAAGGGCATTGGTCTCTCCGCCGAGTGCTTCCCCGACCTGTTGCTGGGGGACATGCCGCTCATCTATCCATTCATCATTAATGATCCGGGCGAAGGCAGCCAGGCCAAACGCCGCACGCACGCCGTCATCGTCGATCACTTGACTCCGCCCATGACGGCTGCGGAAACGTACGGGCCTCTTGCGGAGTTGAATCAACTGGTCAATGAATACTACTCGCTCGAAAAGCTAGATCCTTCGAAGCTCCCGATTCTGCAGCGGCAGATCTGGGATCTGATCGAAAAGGCCAATCTGCACGCTGACCTCAATCTCAAGACGATACTCTCGCGCGATCACGGAGACCACAAGCATGAGTGGGATGAACAGGTCACCGCTGAGGGTGTGCCGGTCACGCTGGCCGAAATGAGCGGCAACGAAGTTGCACATTTGATCGAAGACATCGATGGATACCTGTGCGAATTGGGCCTCGCGCAAATTCGCGACGGCTTGCATGTGTTGGGTCACATGCCGCCGCTCGCGGACATGCTTCGCTCGCTCACACGCCTGCCGAATGAGGGGGTGCCCGGCTTGCAGCAATCGCTCGCGGCCCATTTCGGATTCGCGCTGCCCGACTTGCTGGAGCGCCCCGGCGCGCGCCTCGAGCCGCCTGCATCCGTCTATGGTACGCTCTGCCATTCGCATGCCGACGTGCTTCGCGAACTCGACGCGCTTGCGCTCGCGCTGTTCACTGCCTTCGAAGAACGCGGGTTTCAGGCCTCGGCGATTGAGGAAGTTCAGTGTCTCGTATTTGGCAAAACCGCCGCAGGTGTTACCCGCGTACTTCATTACGTCAGCGACGCTTTGCTGCCTAACCTCGAACGTGTGGATGAAGAGGTCGCTAACGTGCTAAACGCCCTCGAAGGCCGCTATGTCCCTGCAGGGCCGGCGGGTGCCCCGACACGCGGCATGGCGAGTATTCTGCCCACCGGCCGCAACTTCTACGCCGTGGACCCGCGCGCCCTTCCTTCTTCCGCTGCGTGGCAGGTCGGCGAGCAACTGGCCCGCGAAACGCTGGCGCGTTATCTCAAAGAGGAGGACACATATCCCGAAATGGTCGGACTGAGCATCTGGGGCACGTCGCAGATGCGCACGCAGGGCGACGATGTCGCTGAAGCGTTAGCGTTTTTCGGTGTGAAGCCGGTGTGGAATCCGCAATCGCGGCGTATTGACGGAGTGGAAGCGATTTCGCTCGCCGAACTCGCACGGCCGCGCGTCGATGTTACGCTGCGGATCAGCGGATTCTTCCGCGATGCTTTCCCGCACCTCATCACCCTACTCGACGATGCGGTGCGCCTGGTGGTCTCCCTCGATGAGCCGCTCGACCGCAACTATCCGCGCAAACATTATCTGGCGGAATTGGAGAAGACATCCGACCTACCCGCTGAAGAGGCCGAGGAAAAAGCGCTCTTCCGCGTCTTCGGGACTAAGCCAGGTTCTTACGGGGCCGGACTCTCGCAACTCATCGAAACCGGCCACTGGCGGACAGCCGACGATCTGGCGAAAGTTTTTCTCGAGTGGGGCGGCTACGCCTACGGCCGCAACGCTTATGGAAGCGATGCGCGCCCCATCTTCGCCGAACGGCTCAAGACGGTGCAGGTGGCTCTTCACAACCAGGACAACCGAGAGCACGACATCTTCGATTCCGACGACTACTACCAGTTCCACGGCGGGATGGTCGCGACCATCCGCGGCCTCAGGGGAGAGCGTCCGAAGGCCTATTTCGGTGACTCGGCGCGGCCCGAATCGGCCCGCGTGCGCGATTTGAAAGAAGAGGCGCTTCGCGTTTATCGTAGCCGAGTGATCAATCCGAAGTGGATCGCGAGCATCCAGCGGCACGGCTACAAAGGCGGCCTAGAACTCGCCGCGACGGTCGATTACATTTTTGGATTCGACGCCGCCGCCGAGATCGCGCCCGACTTCGTCTATGAGGGGCTTGCCGAACACTACGCGTTTGACGAGACCATGCGCCAATTCCTCGAACAATCGAATCCGTGGGCGCTCGAAGCGATCTCGAACCGCCTGCTCGAAGCCGCCGAGCGCGGCCTGTGGGAACATCCGGCGGATGCAACCCTCGCGCGCCTCCGCCAGACGGCGTTCGATAGTGAAACCATGCTGGAGACGCGCGATGAGCGCGTAGAGGCGCGATGACCCCCGCGGCGTATCCATTTACGGCGATCGTCGGACAGCCCGAGTTGAAATTGGCGCTGCTGCTCGCGAGCGTCGACTGGCGGCTCAGTGTGCTGCTGAAGGGCGACAGAGGGTCGGGCAAGAGCACCGCCGCACGCGCGTTGGCCGGAATCCTTCCGGCAAATGCGCCGTTTGTCAATCTGCCGATCGGCGCCACTGAAGATCGACTGCTCGGCGGACTCGATATCACGCGCGCGCTGGCCGGTGAGGCCATTCTCAAGTGCGGCCTGATCGACGAGGCGCACGGAGGCGTGCTCTACATCGACGAAGTGAATCTTTTGGCGGACCCGCTAACCGATGCCCTCCTCGACGTTGCGTCTAGCGGCCGTCACTATATCGAGCGGGACGGGCTCAGCGCTGCCGCCGAAGCGCGTTTTGTCCTGCTCGGCAGCATGAATATCGAGGAAGGTGCTTTGCGCCCGCAACTGCTCGACCGCTTCGCGCTCGCGCTCGATGTGTCCGCTCCGCTTGCGGTCGAAGAGCGCGCGTCAATCGCCGCGGCCCGATTGCGATTCGATTCCGATCCCGTTGGTTTCTGCGCCGCTTTCGAAACCGAACAGCAGCAGTTGCGCGAAACCATTGTGATGGCACGCTCGCTAGCCGCGGACATTTCTGTGGATTCCGGAGCGCTGCGAGAGATCGCGTCCGCGGTGACGGACGCAGGCGTGCGATCATTGCGCGCCGATCTGGCCGCGCTACGCGCCGCTGTCGCACGCGCCGCGCTCAACGGGAGGAAGGAGATTCTCACGGAGGATATCGAGTCCGTCATGCCCTTGGTGCTGCATCATCGCACTCGGCGCGATACGCCGCATCCTCTAGATCCCCAGGCCAGCAGGGAAAAGCCGCCGGACCGTTTGCAGTGCGAGAACGCGGAAGCATCGTCCGGTGCGCAAGATCGCATCTTTTTGCCTCAACCGCAGCAAGCCCCGGAACTGCGCGCGCGCATCGCTGAAGCGAAGCTTCGCGGCCGCAGTGCGCAACTGAGCGAGAAGGCTGCTGCCGTGTCTTTCCCACAGGGAAAATCCGCCGAAACTGGCGCGCTCGATGTGGTTGTAAGCCTGAAGCAGGCGTTTCGAAATACTGGCGCCGCCGCGCTGCACGCCGATCATCTCGCGTTTCGCGAGCCGCTCGCGACATCCGGCATTCGTTTCATATTCGTGGTCGATTCGAGCGGTTCCCATGCCGCTCAGCAGCGCATGCGCGCGGTGAAGGGCGCCGCTGCTGCGCTCTTGGAATCTTCGCTTGACCGCAAAGACGAGGTCGCCGTCATTTCCTTCCGCGGTCCGAAAGCCGAGATCGTGCTTGAACCCTGTCGAGATGTAGAAGCTGCGCTACGCGCTCTCGAATTCCTGCCGACCGGGGGACGCACGCCGCTCGCACACGCCCTTGAACTCGCGCAATCACTGGTAACTTCCGCTGCGCTGTTAATCCTTCTCACCGACGGCCGAGGTAATGTTCCTCTGTCGAATGGTGATCCCTGGAAAGACGCGCTCAATGCCGCGGAACGCCTACATTGCCCATCTGTTTTGATTGACTCATCGCTCGATTCCTCCACTACCAATGCGACGAACGCTTTGGCATCCGCCATGCAAGCACGGTGGATACGGCTCGATGAACTCAGTGGAGAGACTTTACTCAGCATTGTCAGACCGCTATGAATCACGCAATCGAATTCCGCCCCA
>JASHOJ010000012.1 GCA_030041155.1 Candidatus Binataceae bacterium
TCATCCGCTTGCGCCCGGGCTCGCCGTGGATGCCGATCCCGAATTCCATTTCGTCATCGGCAAGTTCGAAGCTCGGCTTGCCGGCCTGCGGCACGGTGCACGGAGCGAGCGCCAGGCCCATCGAGCGGGCGGCGCCGTTCACCGCGCCGCAGAGCGCGGCGACGCGATCGAGATCGGCGCCGGCCTCTGCCACTCCGCCGCAGATCTTCTCCGCCAGCACTGTTGCCCCGACGCCGCGCCGCCCGGCCGTGTAGAGGCTGTCCTTCACCGCGACATCGTCGTCGATCACGACCTGCCTGACCTCGATTCCATCTTCCTTCGCAAGCTCTGCCGCCATCTCGAAATTCATGATGTCGCCGGTGTAGTTCTTGACAATGTGCAGGACCCCGGCCCCTCCCTCGACCGCTTTGGTCGCCTCGCTCATCTGGTCCGGTGTCGGGCTGGTGAAGATCGCGCCGGGGCAGGCCGCGTCCAGCATGCCGCGCCCGACGAAGCCGCCATGCATCGGCTCGTGGCCCGATCCGCCGCCCGAGACGAGCCCGACTTTGCCGCGCACCGGCGCCTCGGCGCGCACGATGTAGTCCGGCTCGAAATGGACGCGGATCAGGTCTCGATGCGCCGCCGCCATGCCGGCGAGCGCTTCGGCAACGACATTTTCCGCGCTGTTGATCAGTTTCTTCATAAGCTTCCTCCCGCCTCCAGTTCGCCGGTTTTCCAGCATAAGCCGCGATACCGATGCCGGCCAGCACCCGCGCTCCCCGCACGCACCAGGGCGCCGACCGCACAGAAGATGACGCTGATAGCATTCACCCCATTCTCAGCCTGTTCTCGTAGTAACGGCCCTCGATCCAGGCGCTACAGCGGCCGCAATGCCATCCCGACCCTCCGAACGGCGGGGCAGAGCCACGATGGTCCGTAAATAGGGGGGCTAAGCGGCGTTCAGCCCCGCGCCGCAAAGCCACGAAAGACGTCCTATCGAAAGCCCTGGTCGAAAGTCCTGGCCATTGCCGGCGCAGATCCGCTTTATGGAAAGTCGGCGGGGTGGGTCGGTCGAAGGTCTTGCGGATAACCCGTCTTGGGTTACACTGCACGGCGAATCGGAGGCGCTTCGTGAGAGATGAGTTGACAAAACCTGGCATCGAGCATTCCGCGCGGCGACATAAGCCTACCAGCACGGTTGGACGTGGTAGAGCCGTCAAAAAAGACGTGACGCCCGCACACACCGAATACGCCGACGGCTCCATACACGTTGCCCTTGGTGACAGCTGCGAACTGTGCCAGCAGTGGCCAACGCCTACCGTTATCGTGTCGGACGGCGGCTACGGGGTTCTCGGCTTCGAAGGCGATACCTCGGATCATCTGGAGTTGCCGCAATGGTATGAACCGCACGTTGCTGCATGGTCGCTCCGGGCGACTCCCTCAACAACTCTCTGGTTCTGGAACTCGGAAATCGGATGGGCCGCCGTTCATCCGGTGCTTGAACGCCATGGTTGGCGTTATATGAATGCAAACATCTGGAACAAAGGAAAAGGTCATATCGCGGGTAATATAAACACCGTCAAAATTCGCCGCTTTCCCGTCGTCTCCGAAGTGTGCGTGCAGTATGTCTTTGAGGCGCGCATTGATGGCCTTGTGCTGAAAGAGTGGTTGCTTCGCGAGTGGAAGCGTTCAGGGCTGGCTTTGCGAAAGGCCAATGAAGCATGCGGTGTTGCGGATGCGGCGGTGCGCAAATATCTGGATCAGGGGCATCTCTGGTATTACCCGCCGCCTGAGATGTTCGTTCAGATGCAGAACTACGCGAACGCGCACGGCGACCCTGCGGGACGCCCCTACTTTTCGATAGATGGGCGCATTCCGGGCATGGGTGAGCAGTGGGCCACCATGCGCTCAAAGTTTCACTGTCCGCACGGATTCACGAACGTCTGGGACCGGCCAGCATTAAGGGGAGAAGAAAGATTCAAGCTGAACGGTGACTTCGGTCGCGCTATTCATCTGAACCAAAAACCGCTCGATCTTGTCACGATGATTATTAAAGCCTCGTCGGACGAGGGGGACACGGTTTGGGAGCCGTTCGGCGGGTTGTTCACGGCTTGCGCCGCCGCGCGTCGCATCAATCGCAGGGCGTTCGGTGCGGAAATCGATCCGACCTATTTTCACTATGGGGTGCGCCGCCTTACCGAAGAAGCTTATCAGCGTCTTCTTCTTTGATATCGAACTGCTGGTTCAAGGCGAGCTTGATGGCCTCGTCGGTCCCCCTCGAAAGCAGCGCGTTCCATTGACCGACCGTCAAACCATGAATCTCTGTAGCGTGAACGCGGTGCTTGAAAGCCTCGATGCCGGGATGGACGATGCGATCCATCTTGGCGAAATTCGTGTCGAGCCGATAGGGGAATTGAGCGAACAATTGGCGCAAAAGGGGTTGATAATCCGGCGTCGGTTGATAGACGCGCCCTGACGCGCCCCAACTTGCTACGACGTTCTGTGCCTGTTCGAACTGTGCAGGAGTGCCCTGAAACTTGTATCCGTTCGTATTTGTCTGTTGCAGATTGCGCGTGCGTGTCGTCGTGTCCTCCGGCTCAAGCACGATGTAATCTGGCGGGTTGTGGTAGTGGTTATCTCGTGCCTTCGCGATTGAGCTTCCCGGCACTACGCACACGTCTATGATATAGGGCTTGCCGAAAATGAGCTGGTCGGGAAGCCAGGCCAGCATGCAAACGGATGTTTGTTCCTGCAGAAAGTGGTTTTGACTGTCCTTGAATCGCGCGGTGATCTCCGTTGCCAAAGGGAACCACACTTTGATCTCGAAACCCGCCGTCGGGGTGATCGAGCCTTCGAATATCGTATCGGGAAAGCCGGGGTCCTGCCGCTTCCATGCCCCCAGCCCCTTGAATTCGTCCTTCGCGTTGAGAAATTCGACTGTGTTGAACTCGATCAGGTTGCCAAGTAGGGGTGAAAGCTTCGATATGGTCCGTGACAGGTTGACCGCTGCATTGGGCGAAACCGGCTTCGAGACGGTAAGCAAGTCGAACACGTGCCCCGACAGGCTTTCGAGATAAGCCGAGGCGATCCGCAGAACGTCCGCCGTGTTCACTTTCCAGCCCCCTTGCGCTTGGGTCGGTGCTGGAGTCGCGCCTCGATCTCCCTAACCACGTCGCAGGGATCGAAGCCAATGGTCTTCGCAAGACTGACGAACTCGACAACGTCAAGCCGCCGCTCGCGGCGTTCATATTTCGAGACGAACGACTGCGGTTTTCTGAGACGTTCCGCTAATTCCTGTTGAGTGATATCCGCCGCTTTGCGCGCAGATATGAGGTAGTCCAGAAGGAACTCGTATTCCTCTGTGAATACCGACTTCAACAGACTGGCCCCTGCGCGACGCTCATGCGGGGCGTGTCAATAATCCGATTCTAGGATTAACCCGAAAAGGGTTTTCCCCTGCTTACCCAGGGTTGATGGACAGGGGGCTCCCTGGTGCGCAAGGGGACGCGCCGAGCCGCGACATCGTGCTGTGCCGACGTTGTA
>JASHOJ010000076.1 GCA_030041155.1 Candidatus Binataceae bacterium
GACCAACTTTATCGCGGGCGCGGCGATTGGCAGCAAGATCATCGGCGAATGCATCGCGCTTCACCGCGGGCGGAGCACGATGGTCTGGCAGACGCGGATTACGTCGGAGGCCGGGAAGCTGCTCGCGGTAGTGACGCAGACGCAGATGGTGCTGCAGCCGCGCTCGTGATCACGCGCGGCGCGACTTTCGCCCGCGCTGATCTGAGCGCTCTGGCGCCGAATCGGCCGCGAACTGGCGCAATCTTTCAAACCATACAAGCTTGTCGTTGAATCCGGGAAAGCTCGCGTTAAGACCACTTGGATTCGGCAGCGCGAAGACCCGCGCGCCATTGATTGTCTCCGGCTTCGGGCCCGCTCCGCCTGTTGCTCCAGTTCCGAAAAATCGCCGATAGATGCTGACGCCGACGAATGCGACCACGTGCGGATGCATCCGCGGAATCTTTCGCCTCAGCTCCGCGATGCCGCGATCGAGCTCGTCGCGCCCAAGCTCTGAGGCCGAGCGCGTCGCGCGCGGGCACACGTTGGTAAGAGCGATCCCGAACTCGGCGAGCCGGTAATCCTGCTCGTGCGTTAATGCGACGGGTACCAGCTTCGCCGCGTACATCAGGCGCCAGAATGGATTGCCCGGACCGGCAAAGTGATGGCCGACCGCCTCAGATTTGAGGCTCGGATTTATTCCGATCAGCAAAATGCGCGGACGAGCCGTTGATACGTCCCTAAGCGGAGGCATCCGGGCGGCTCCGGCGATTGGTGGCGGATCGCGTCAGGCCCTGTTCCAATAGGTCACACACTCTGGCATACAGCATCAAGGACGTTGCGAAGCCGGGAGGGACGCGATGAGAACCGCGATATCCGTTCTGAGAATCCTGTTCGGATTGCTGTTCCTGGTCTTTGGCCTTAACGGATTCCTGCATTTTCTAAAGATGCCGCCGATACCAGCGCCGGCGGGAGCGTTCTTCGGCGCGCTCGGCGCGACCGGATACATGATCCCGCTGCTGTTCGCGACCCAGATATTGGGCGGAATCCTGCTGGTGATCGGGCTGTTGGTGCCAGTCGGGTTGGCGATTCTCGCGCCAGTAGTCGTCAACATCATCCTGTTTCACATTTTTCTGGACCCTGCGGGACTGCCGCTGGCAATCGTGGTGATTGTGGTTGAGGCGATACTGACCGGCTGGTATTGGCAGTCGTTCGCGTCAATGTTCCGCACCGGAATGCAATAGCGGGCGCAGCGGCTCAGACATTCTTCGGCGCGTCCGCCAGCGCACGCGCGAACATGCGTAAAGCCTCGGCGCTGAACGTTCGCATGTTGGCGATTCGGTCGGCGCTTCCGGTCTCGATGGTGAGCGACCGCTCGACAGGGCCTGCGATTGCAATACAACTATGGCCCGCCCGATCTCCGTAGCGATTGCCGGTCGGTCCGCTGGCGCCAATCTCGGCGATAGTCCAGGTGGCGCCGAATCGATCGCGCGCGCTGCGGGCGAGTGCCAGTGAGTATGCTTCGGTAACGGACTTGAATCCGCGAAAAATGTCATCTGGTATGCCAAGCGCGCGCCGCCCCTTGAGCGTGTAGACGACGCCGCCACCGATGAAGTAAGCGGACGCGCCCGCGACGCTGAGCAGCGCGGCGGAGATCAATCCGCCGGTTGTGGATTCCGCAACAGCCACGCTTTCCCCGCGCGCCTTCAGGATGACGCCAATCTGTTCAGCGATTTGGAGCAATTCAGTCATTTTTGTCCGCGCGTTCGCAGATAACCGCCGCCTGAATGTAGCCCCGGCCGCTAATCCCAGCAAACCTCAACGCGAGATGATGCTGGCGGAGGGGGGAGGGAGTCGAACCCTCCGGCGACTGTATTAGCCGCCAGGCTGGTTTTGAAGACCAGTGAGGCCACCGGGCCCCTTCCTCCTCCATCTTATGTCGGCAGTGCGCGCCAGCTTCGCTGATCTCAATATCGCGCGGATTTGACGCTGCCAAACGGAACCCGCTTCCCAAATCCGGCGTCATCGAAAATTAAATCATGGCGGCAGATCGTGAACGCGATATACTTTTTTCAAATCACGTCAAACATTCCATTTCGGCGGCATCCCCTGCTGTCATAGGTAAATCAATTTTTGCAAGCCGGAGACATCAGTATGAGCCTTGAAAGTGATATTCGTGGTAGCGGCAGCGCGATTCGTGCAAGCGGCGCCAGTATCGGCGAAAGAGGCAGGGCTATCGCTGAAAGAGCCAAAGCTGTGGGCAGGCAGGCGAATGCAAAACTTAATGAATATCCAATTGGCGAATATCTCTCGGTGAGAGACCACGCCTTTGAGTACACACAGGCGCTTGGATGGTTGAGCGTTGGACTCGGATTGGCTGAGATAATCGCGCCGCGAACCATCTCGAGGCTGACCGGGATAGGCTATCGTCCAAACCTGCTGCGCCTATTTGGCTTTCGCGAACTGATCTCGGGAATCGGGCTTCTGTCTCAGCCGTCGCGGTCTGACTGGCTGTGGGCGCGCGTCGCGGGCGATGCGCTCGATCTTGCGAGCCTCAGCTATGATCTGGCGACGAACAGATGGGACCGCGGAAAGCTGGCGGCAACTACCGCTGCCGTAGCGGCGGTAACCGCGGTGGACGTAAGAGTCGGTCTGGAACTTACCGAGGCCGCTTAGACCGCATAGAACCCAGATGTCAGGATCGCCCTGGCGCTCGGCACCGCGGCCGATATCCTCAACCTGGATGCGATCGCGACGGTGACACCTTCGCCGCTCATCTCGCCGGCGCTCTTGGACGCCGGCAAGCAACGTCAGGGCTTGGCGCACTCCTCGCGCTGATCGTACGTGCGTTCGAGCCGCTGGACCACGTTGTTGATTCGATCCGCGTTGCCGAGATACTGCTGCACCAGCTCCTTTTGCGTCGCCGCATCGAGCTTCGCTCCCGCAACCATCGCGAGGCGCGGTTCCAGGTAGGCGCGCGGAAAATCGCTCAGCATAATCAGGCTTACCGGCCAGGTGTTCAACTGCTGCGATCCGTATAAACCAAGCGTCAGAACGCTCTTGTACTCATTGGCCTGGAAGTGATGATCGTCGGGGTTAAGCCTGCCAGCGAAGGCCCATCCCTTCTGTGCCACGTCTGTGGGCGCCAGGAACATCGGATCCGCGGTGTGGAAGGTGCATTGCTCGTTGATGATTTCCTCTTGCGGCTGCCAGCTATCGGTCAGCAAGGCGCTGGGACCCATAAAAGCGACCTTGGTCTTCGAAAGGCCGACGAAAGAAAAGATCGATGTGTTGGGAATTATGGTCGGCAAGCTCGCCAGACCGGCGGCTCCTCCACTCGCGGTGCCAGCAGCGCCAAGGCTGGTCGCGCCGCATCCGCAGAGAAGCACGCATAAGATTAGGACCGGCAGCAGGTTTTTCATGAAGATGTCCTCGAGGTTTTGCAACACCGGAATTCGACTTAATTTTAGCGAATACCGCGCCGTGCAGAATGCTTTTTTTCGCGCGCTGCCCGCCGCGCGTCCTATCCGGCGTGCGGGTAGTGGGCGGTTTTGAGTTCAAGGTATGAGCGCTGCGATTTCCTCGATGCTCCAGACGTGATCCGAGACTCCCGCTTCCATCGCAGGGGTAACGCGCAGCGTCTGATGAATCCGCGCGAAATTGTAATACATGTAGAAAAGCGCGATCGCGTGGCCGTGATTCTCGACCTTCTTTGAAAAGGCGTTCGTAAGCCGCGTGAAGCGCCGCATCCCCATCCGCATGTTGAGATTCTGACGTTCAACATAGCTGGTGCTGATATGGTCGGGATCGGGGCGCCCGCGAACCTCTGTCTTTTCGCATCCCGTGCAAACCGCAGGGCTGTAACGCGTCTCACCTTCCTGCAAGGCAGCATAGTGTTTAACGAGCATCGCGTAGTCGATATCGCGGGCAAAGGCTGAATCGATCGCATTCAGATAGGCGTGATGGCCGTCCGTGGTTAGTTGCACGCGATTCGCGAGCCGGCTCGCTAGGTCGCGCATGAACGTAGTCGCAGCCTGCGCGCCGCGCGTTCCAACGTACCAGCAGGGAACCAGCTTGGTATCAGCATCGATCGCGGTCCAAGTCCAAACATCGCCGTAACCGAACTGACCGCGTAGCTCTTCGGGTACGTTCTTCGCTTTCGCATAAACGAAACTCCAAATCTCATCGCACTGGATGCGCTTGCACAGCAGATTGCGGAAATGCTCGCGCTGATATTCGAGACAGGCTTTTCCAGCGTCGGCGACCAGCTTTAGCACCGCATCTTTCGATGAATTGGTCATGCGACACGTCGCGCGAACCGAATTGCCCTCGACCAAGCAACTGATGATTTGCGCGCGGCGCTCTACAGACAGTTTATTCATGTCCATGATTATGCTTGCTCGGGCACGTACTGTCAAGGCTTGATATAAATTTAGCTCTTGACCTAAAGTTAGGTCTAGAGCTAAATTTAATGCTGAGGTTAAATGAACCTATGAATGAATTCAAGAATCCATTCCGCCCAGGCGCAGGGCATCAACCGCCATATTTGGCGGGGAGAGAGGATGAAAAGCTCAGATTTGAGAAATTGCTAGACCAGAATCCAATCTTGGACAATTTAATTTTGACTGGCCGCCGAGGTGTAGGGAAAACAGTTCTGCTAGACACCTTCAAACCTTTGGCTATCAGAATGGGATGGCTTTGGGTCGGGACCGATCTTTCAGAAGCCGCGAGCCTGACCGATACGAACATCGCGCTACGCTTGCTGGCGGACCTCTCCGTTGTGACTTCATCCGTCGTCTGGCGGGTGCAAGAAATTCAAGAATACGGTTTCACTTCGAAGACCAAAACGATCAGTGAAACCCTTACGTTCGAAATGTTACTTGAGCTCTACAATCAGACTCCGGGCCTGGTAGCGGACAAATTAAAAACGGTTTTGGAGTTCGTATGGCAATGTCTGCTTCCGCAAAATAAAAGAGGGATCATCTTTGCCTACGACGAAGCACAAAACCTCTCGGATCATGCCGACAAGGATCAGTTTCCGTTGTCTCTATTGCTAGATGTCTTCCAGTCCATTCAAAAAAAGGGAATCCCGTTCATGCTGGCATTGACCGGCTTGCCAAATTTATTTCCGAAGCTCGTGGATGCTCGCACATTCGCCGAACGAATGTTCCAAATCGTCCAGATAGACAGACTAGATGAGGCGGCTAGTAAAGATGCGATTTTGAAACCAATCGAGGATGCAAACTGTCCAGTCAAGCTTACGGACTCGCTTACTCTGATAATCGTTCAAAAATCCGGAGGGTATCCTTACTTCATTCAATTCATCTGTCGCGAGGTTTATGACGTTGGACTACAAAGGCTACAGATTGGCGAAAAACCGATCATCCCGCTGGACGAAATAATCAGGAAGCTTGATACGGATTTCTTTGCTGGACGCTGGGCGAAGGCTACAGACCGGCAACGCGATCTTCTGGTCGTAATCGCCGGCCTAGACAATTGCGATCAAGAATTTACGGTTCAGGAAGTGGTAGAAGCGTCAAAGCGTACAGGCGAAAGCAAACAATTCAGCGCCAGCCATGTGAACCAATTGCTTTCATCACTCTGCGACGTCGGGCTCGTTTTCAAAACACGACACGGAAAGTACTCATTGGGAGTACCCTTGTTAGCTCAATTCATCCAGCGATGGCACCTGCAAAAATGAAATTCTACTCCTTAGGCTTAGCCCATCGCGCCCATGCCGCTTTCCGCGCGATTTCTTTGCGCTTCCGTTTGCTCAACTTGGCGGCGCGCGCCTTTCCGCCTTTAGATGCGCCGAGCGCAGCAAGTGCTTGCGCGTGTGGATTTTTGTTCACAGACGGTTTAAGGATATCACCAACGAAATCCTCTACGATGCGGAGTGCGTTCTGAACGGGATCGGCGCGCTTACCGCCTCTGCTTGCTCGTGTAGGCATGAAGAAGAGTGTGACACAAGGAAAGGAGGGCAGTAAATGGGCTTATCTCTTACAAATCTCGATAATCAGACTCGGCCATTGATGGTCGATGAAATTCAGGCGGACATTAAAAGCGGCAAGTTGTATTTGAGCCAACGCCTAAATTCACAGGGACAAAAGGACTACCCCAATTTGCTGCTAACAGCGGCGCAATATCGTGACGATATGTGGTTAGCTGATGAATTGCGAAAAGGGCGGCTCAATGCCACCGAACAAGCCCGAAAGCCAAGTGGTGGCTATATTACGAAAAAAGTTCCGATCAACGCCGCAGAGACTCTCGCTGAAGGCGAGTTCAACCGCTTTTATATCCGGGGACTCTGTAAGCGTGCGATTGGCAACGGTATTGCCGATCTAGTCATCTATCGGGCGAAACAGGTGACAAATCCACGTTCCGATTCAGCAGCTAAGATCGGAACGACAATCAATGCTCAGACGCTTCTTAGCGATCTGCGCATCAACATTGGCATTGATACGGCACTTGGACTACCACCCGGGCCAAATTCAGGCTTAAGCGTAAGACTGCCCTGACGAGGGAATCAGTCGAACGATAGGTGGCTCTCTGCGTCGATTTTGTACGCAGTTTCGTAATCGGATTCCGATCCTGTCCGCATCACGAACAATACTGGCTCACCGGCGATTCCGATGCCGTATCTTCGAGATAGATCGGTAAGGGCGCTAAGGAACTCTGCTGTTCTGCCTTTCACGTTGTCGTCGTCTTGTGACATCATTCTTCCTCCAATTTGCCCCCCACTTCTAAAAAGCCATCGTCGTGGGCGCAAGGTCAAGCAGGTTTCATCTTCAAAACCGCCCACTACCGGCGTGCGATGGAGCCTCGCCGATTTCCTGTGCTATATCGGGGTCGCACAGACCTGATTTTTCTATTTGCGCGCTCGCGCTATGCGCCAATGGAGGCATGCTGTGTCAGAGCAAGCTGTCGAAATTCGCACTCCTGACGGTATTTCGGATGGATTCATCTTCCGGCCCGACGGCAGCGGCCGCATTCCAGGCATCATCCACCTGACCGATATCGGCGGAATTCGTCCGTCGCATCGCGCGATGGCGGAGCGTCTTGCCGCCCAGGGCTATGCGGTGCTGATGCCAAATATTTTTTACCGCAGCGGACGGCCGCCGATACTCGACTTCACGCCCAAGATGGGCGAAGAGCGCACGATGAAGCGCTTCGCGGAAATTTCGTCGCCGCTTACGCCCGAGGCGCAGGAGCGCGACGCCGCCGCATACGTGGATTTTCTCGCCGCACAGCCGAACGTGTCGGACAAGTTCGGCGTCGTGGGCCACTGCTTCAGCGGCGGGATGGCGATGCGGACGGCGGCGGTGCGTCCCGCCAAAGTCGCCGCGGCGGCTTCATTTCATGGCGGCGGCCTCTACACCGACGCGCCAACCAGTCCGCATCACGCGCTCCCGCGCATCAAGGCGCGCCTGTATTTTGGCCACGCGATCGAAGACCGCAGCATGCCCGAGGCCGCGATAAAGAAGCTCGAACAGGCGCTCGCCTCGTGGGGCGGCAAATTCGACAGCGAAACGTATGAAGGCGCGTATCATGGATGGACAACTGCTGACGCGCCGGTTTACAACCAGGCGCAGGCTGAGCGCGCCTTCAAAAAACTCGCCGCGCTGTTTAGTGAAACTCTGAAATGAAAGCGTAGCCAGGGGAAATTGCGATGGGACGCCTCGATGGCAAAGTTCTGCTGGTAATCGGAGGCGGCGCGGACGGGCCGCCGCGCGAGGGCGAGACGCTTGCGATTGGCAATGGCCGCGCGACCTCGATCATTTGCGCCCGCGAAGGCGCCGCGGTGATGGTCGCCGACTTGAAACTCGCACTCGCCGAGGAAACCGCCGCCGCGATCGTCAAAGAGGGCGGACGCGCAAAAGCCGTCGCATGCGATGTGAGCCGGGAAGAGGATTGCCGCGCCGCGGTTGAAACGACGGTGCAAAACTTCGGCGCACTGCATCTGCTGGTGAACAACGTCGGGATCGGAATCGGCGGAAATCTGGTCAAAACCTCCACCGATCAGTTCGACCGGATGCTCTCGGTCAATCTGCGCAGCCACTTTCTGACCATGCGCTACGCGCTGCCGGAGATGGCGAAAGCTGGCGGCGGCGCGATCGTCAATGTCTCGTCGCTCGCGGCGCAAAGAAGTAATTCCATGATTTCGTATGAGGCGACCAAGGCCGCGCTGCTTGGATTATCGCGCTCGGCGGCGATGACCGCGGCGCGCGACAACGTTCGCGTCAATACGATTCTGCCCGGGCTCATCAACTCCACGATGGTGCGGCGAGCGATCGGCGATCGCGAAGCCGCGGTCGCGCCGCGAATCCCGATGCGCCGGCAGGGCACGCCATGGGAAATCGGCAAGGCTATTGCCTTCCTGCTCTCCGACGACGCCTCGTATATCACCGGCACCGAGCTTATCGTCGACGGAGGACTTTCCGCCCGCTAGAGGCGCGGCTGGCGCGACCTGAATCGGATCCGCAGATGGCCGCATCCGCGATGATCATCCGCTTGGCGCAGGATCATGCCGCGGCGCTTCAGACCTTGCGGCGTGAGGCTCTGACGCTGCATCCAAGCGCGTTCTCAGCCGACCCGGACCTCGAAGAGAAGCTGACCCTTGACGATTGGCGCAAGCGAATTGAGAGCGCCGCATGGTTTGGCGGGCTCGTCGATGGTGAGCTTATGGCGATGGCCGCGCTTACCGTCGAGCCGTCAAAAAAGCTGCGTCACACGGGTCATTTGGCGTCCATGTACGTGCGCCAGAACTATCGGGGAACCGGACTCGCGGATAAATTGATCGAGCGCATCCTTGAGCACGCCGCCGATCACTTCGAGCAGGTGATGCTGACGGTGGAGGCGGGCAATTCGCGCGCGATCGGACTGTATGAGCGGCACGGTTTTCGCCCAATCGGCGGCATCCCGCGCTCGATTCTCGTCGACGGCAAATATTTCGACGAGGTAATGATGCTTCTTGCGCTTCCCAGAAAAAGCTAGCACTTGCAGGAGAGATAATCATGGCTGACGGCAGAATTTCAGGCAAAATTTCAGGACGGATTGCGATCGTCACCGGCGGCGCATCGGGTATCGGCAAAGCGACCGCCGAATTGTTTGCCCGCGAAGGAGCCAAGGTGGTGATCGGCGACCTCGCGAGCAGCGAGGGCGAAAAAGTCGCGAAAGAGATCGGAGGCACATTCGTTGCCACCGACGTGCGCGAGGCGAAAGCGGTCGAGAAACTGGTGAAGACCGCATGCGACAAGCATGGCGCACTCGACATCATGTTCAACAACGCGGGCTTTGGCGTTACCGCGCCGCTGGTCGAGACCAGCGATCAGCTCTATCTCGACACGATCAAGGTCGACCTCGACGGAGTTTTTTGGGGACTTAGATATGCGGGGCGCGTGATGGTCTCGCAGAAGCGCGGCGCGATCGTCAACACGGCGTCGGTTGCGGGCATTCGCGGCAGTGTCGGACTATCGGCGTATAACGCGGCCAAACACGGCGTGGTGGGACTGACCAAGGCCGCCGCGCTTGAGTTTGCGCCCGCGGGCGTACGCGTAAACTGCGTATGCCCGGGCGTGATCGATACGCCATTGGTCGCGCGCGCGTTCGGCTCAAGCGAGGAAGCTCGCGAGCGCATGCATCGCGCGCATCCGCTCGGTCGCATGGGCCTTCCGATCGATATCGCAAAAGGGGTGTTGTTTCTCGCAAGCGACGATGCGTCGTTTGTCACCGGACATGAGCTGGTGATTGACGGCGGGATGTGCGCGGCGCCGGGAACCGGCGGCCGCGTGCTCGATGATTAGCCGATACTATTTGGCCTCATCGACCTCGATTGTCGTAACCGCTCGCACCCATCGA
>JASHOJ010000077.1 GCA_030041155.1 Candidatus Binataceae bacterium
ATCCCCGACGTGATGACGCGCGCGGGCGCTCGCCTGCGCGAAGTTGGCACCACCAACCGGACCCATCCGCGCGACTATGAGGACGCGATCGGGCCGGAAACCGCGCTCCTGATGAAAGTGCATCCGTCGAATTACCGCGTGCTTGGATTCACCAGCGAAGTCGCGCTCGAAGATCTGGTCGCGCTCGGGTGCGAGCGCGGAATCGACGTGGTGGAGGACCTTGGCTCCGGCGCGATGATCGATCTTGCCGAATTCGGATTGCCCGGCGAGCCGGTGGTGGCGGATCGGATTGCCGCGGGTGCGTCGCTGGTCACGTTTTCGGGCGACAAGCTGCTCGGAGGCCCGCAAGCCGGCGTGATTGTCGGACGCCGCGACCTTATCGCGAAGCTCAAAGCGAACCCGCTGAAAAGGGCGCTTCGCTGCGACAAGCTGACGCTTGCGGCGCTAAGGGCGACGCTCGGAATTTATCTTCGCTCGCGCGATATAGCGGGCGAAATTCCAACTCTGCGACTGATGCGCCGCGGCCGCGCGGAATTGCGGACGGTCGCCGAGGCCGCGCGCGCGATCCTTTCAGATCGGCTCCGCGCTCCATACGAGATCGCGATCGTCGATGCCGAGTCGGAAGCTGGATCGGGTGCGATGCCGGCGCGGACGCTTGAATCGGTCGCGCTCAGAATTACCCATCCTCGGCTGGAGGCGGGCAAGATCGCTGCGATGTTCCGGCGGGCGCGAATTATCGGGCGCGTTACCAAAGACGGTTATATGCTTGATATGCGGACGATCGAGGATCCGTCGGTGTTTGCGGTGGATTTGGAAATTCCCGCCTGAAGGCACGGAGGCGACAATGAAATTCGCGACATTCCTGATGCAGACGAATCCGGCCAGCCTCTCCTCGGTCGCGCGACGCGCCGAAGAGCTTGGTTTCGAGTCCCTGTGGATTCCCGAGCACATCGTCCTGCCGGTGAAATATCAGTCGGCATATCCATACTCGTCGAGCGGCAGGATGCCCGCGCCGCCGGAGACGCCGCTGCACGATCCGATGCTGGTGCTCGCGTATATCGCGGCGATCACCAGCAAGATAAAGCTCGCGACCGGAATTTACGTGCTGCCGATCCGAAATCCGATCACCACCGCAAAGGCGGTGGCGAGCCTCGACGTGCTGTCGGGCGGCCGCTTCATCTTCGGCGTGGGAATCGGATGGCTCGAAGAGGAATTTTCGGCGCTTGGGATGAATTTCAAGGATCGCGCGCTGCGCTCGCGCGAGTACGTGGAGCTGATGAAGGAGCTGTGGACGCGCAACGATCCGGTTTACAAGGGCAAGACCGTGGCGATCGAGGGTTTTAAGATGATGCCCAAGCCGGTGCAGAAGCCGCATCCGCCGTTCATCTTCGGCGGCCATACCGAACCTTCGCTGAAGCGGGCCGCGCGGCTCGGCAACGGATGGTACGGAATCGCCGAGAGTATCCCCGACATGCGCGACGTTATCGCCCGTCTGCGCGGCCATGAGCGCGCGTTCGGGCGAAGTACGCCGCTTGAGTTGACGGTGAGTCCGCGCCTCGGCGAGCCGCTCAAGGTCCAGCACGTGCGCCAGTTTGAGGAGATGGGCGTGGAGCGGATCATTTTTGGCGCCGGACCGGGAGCCAAGGATCAGATCGCCGCGATGGAGCACCTCCGCGACGACGTAATGACAAAAGTGTAGCGGTCGCGCACGCGCCAAGCGTCTCGCGCGAGGTGCACCAGGAGCGGCAGCGAGATCGCTTGTTCGGCTCCCACGGCAGCTTGTGGAGCCTTGCTCCTGAGACTGATGACCTCATGCTGATCGTCAAGCCAGACCCACTATTGCTCTACTGCGACCGCAGCGGCCAACCGCCGTATACCGCTGTAGCTGGAGCGATCTCCTCGGTTTCCAAATGGCGAAGCTTCGATGCGCAATGGTCTCAAGCCTTGGGAGACAATGGTATTGAATACTTCCACATGACGGAGTTCGCCCAGAGTAGAGGACAATTTGCAGTCGGCTGGAAAGATGACGAAAGGCGACGACGAGAATTCTTGCTGCGACTAGCCCAGATTTTTGTTGCTCATGTTTTGTACGTGGTGGGCGCGTGTGTAAAACAGCAAGACTGGGATGCGGCTAATGAAACATACGAGATGAGCGAGAACCTTCAGCCATATGCGCTGTGCGGACTCACCTGTGTCGAGATTGCTGACGATTGGCGGAAAGCACAGAAACTCGATTACCTGTCGATGGAGTACATCTTTGAGGACGGCGACCAGCACAAGGCTCAGCTTCGTACGTGGTGCGAAAAAGAACACGGAACGGATCCAATCTTCCAAAAAGGTGAGCACAAGCCTGCAACGCAACGACTACCCTCTAACACCCTTGCAGGCAGGTGATTTTCTCGCCTACGAGATCGGGAAGCTTTACTCGACACTCGATCCGGATCGAGACAAACTGTTTGAAAAATTCCGCGGGTCGTTCCAATTGGTTAGTTCGATCACCGCGAAATGGGGCGATCTCAGCGCTCACAACATCAAAGTCGGATCGAGCGAGCTTGAAATCCCAAAGAGGCGCAAGGCCCAATGATTTGCCCGGCGAGCTACTGCGCGCCGTAATACGCTTGGAACATTTGGGTATTGTTAAAGGCTGCCTTCATTGGCAAGGGCGATAAAGTCCTCAAGCGCAATGACCTTTACCGCTTCAGTTCCGACAAGATGCCTTTGAACGTGCTGGACATACCATTCTCGGAGGGTCCATCCCTTACCGCCTAAAACCACATAGCCACCTTTGTATCGCGGAAACAGGTGGATCGTCTCGGCTAAACAGATAATCTCGAACGGTACCTTTTGTTCCGCAGTGCCGCCGACCTGCTGCCATTTCAGCGAGATCAGAAGTTCTGTGTTTCCTTTCTCGGTGACCAAGTCGACAAGATGCGGACGGCCGCTGGGACGCGTCCCGACCGGTACCTGTTTCGTGTACGAGTAACCGCCGCGTCGCAGAGCGGGCAGCACCATGCTTTCGAGAACTGCGCCAGTGCTGGTGTCTCGCGGGCTCAAAGATTTTTCGTTGCCAGTACTTCGACCGCGGGCGTTCTGTCGCCAGTGCAGCTAATCAGACGTGGTGCTTTCAAGAACTTCAGTTTGAAACCTAGTTCTCGATATAGCTTAACAATTCGATCGGTTGCTTGATTTGACAGCACGACGGGAACTCGCTGTTTAGCAAGCCAGTCAGCGAGTCGGACCTGATCTGTCCAACCAAAATCCTCTTTTGCATATTTCGTGAATTCAACGTCATAGGGAGGATCTGCGTAGATGAAATCGTCGGCATCTATGGTGACTTTCTCGAAATCGCCGGACGTGAATTCCCAATGCTTGAAAGGTCCTTTGTAGGCGGTGAAATCTCGTTCGTAATTGATGCGCTTATACCGACCGAAGGGCACGTTGAACAGCCCGCTCGCGTTGAAACGACAAAGGCCGTTGTAACAGGTGCGGTTCAGGTAATAGAAGAGCGCCGCAGCCTCTGCGCTCGATGCGCTTCCACTCGCGATCAGCTCATTGAACCGCGTCCGCTGCGCATAGAACAGGTGCGGATTATTCGCAAATTCGATGTCGCCTTTAACCTGCAGTCCGCGCTTGAGCCAACGATAAAAATTCGTGGCGTGCGGGTTTATATCGTTCAACAGCGCGCGAACCGGTTGTAAGCCGATAGTAACGGCGAGACCGCCGCAGAAAGGCTCTACGAGACGCCTGTGAGTGTGCGCTGTCCAGATTTCGATAAGATGAGAGACGAGCCAGCGTTTTCCGCCCGCCCACTTCAAAGGCGGGCGAACTGAAATGCTAAGCGCCTCAGCCACCACAGCTTCCACGGTGAGCGTTATATACGATCTCCCGTATTTCGACCAACCGATCAGCCGGCAACTATCCAGAGGTTACTTGGCGCGCGGCGCCTGCCGAGCCTTGCAGTGTGAGACGGGGCTAGAAATCCATTATTGCCAAGTGACGCGCGCGTTCGGACGAAGTACGCCGCTCGAATTGACGGTGAGTCCGCGCCTCGGCGAGACGCTCAAGGTCGAGCACGTGCGCCAGTTCCAGGAGATGGGCGTGGAGCGGATCATTTTCGGCGCCGGACCGGGAGCCAAGGATCAGATCGCCGCGATGGAGCATCTCCGCGACGAGGTGATGACAAAGGTGTAGGCCGCCGGGCGATGGCTATCCTCTCCCAATGATCGGGAGAGGAGGGCGCGAAGGGCAAGGCGTGGGACCTTTGACGCGCGTCGTATGATCGCGTTTGGTACTAACTCTTGGATCTTTCCTCCATTTTCTTCTACAGAGGGCTATCTCCAAAAAAAAATCCTCTCCCGCGGTTCGTTGCGGGGGAGGACTAAGGAGGGGGTGCAGAATTCTCTTTCCGATCACTCTTACGAAATCAACGATCGCGGGCATGTACCTGCGCCCGAATCACCTGTATCATCGCATCCAGATCGTGTTTCACCTCGTCATTGAGGAACCACAGCACTGTGAACCCGTATTCGCGCAGCTTTTTCGTTCTCCACTCGTCGTAGTCGAGGGCTTCGCCGATAGTCGCTCCGTGGCAATGCTGAGAGTGCGCAGCGAACGATCGCGCTACCCCATTAAATAGACCCTGGCGGTGACGACTATGCACGGGGTATTTCCCTCCTTTGTCTCATGCGACCGCAAGAGCCTATGACGAGTAAGATAGTCCTGCACCCCCTCCTTGGTCCTCCCCCGCAACAAACCGCGGGAGAGGATCTCAGGAAACCCTCACTTGGCGCGGCACGCCGATTGCCAACAAAGAGCAATCGCCGCGCCGCCCGTCCTCTTCCCACTGAAGAGAAGATCAGCTCCCGAGCATCCTGAGCGCGTTAACTGTCTGTTATGCGTGATTACACGCGCGGTGATTTAAGAATTCGGATCTTAGGACGCCGCGCGCGCACGCGATCCTATCCCCTCCCGATGGGGAGAGGAGGGCGCGAAGCGCCAGGAGAGGGACCTTTGATGCGCGTCGCGATTTCCTGCATCACGCCCTCGAGATTCTCGGCTATCTCTGTGTTCCAGAAGCGCAACACGAGGTAGCCGCATCGAACCAGATAGTCGGTACGGTCCCGATCTTTTCGGCGTTGCTCCTCCGAGTCATGGCCACCGCCATCGAGTTCGATAATCAGGCGGGCGCTCTGGCAGAAGAAATCGGCGATGTACGGTCCGATCGGATGCTGGCGGCGGAACTTCGCGCCGTGCATCCTATGCGCGCGCAATCGCGACCACAGTTTGCGCTCGGCGTCAGTCTGCGAGGCGCGCAATGATCGCGCGCGATCGCGAGGCAGCGGTGATGCGGGCGCGGATTCTTTCATATCGGACCCTCTCTTGGCGCTTCGCGCCGTCCTCTCCCCATTGGGGAGAGGATAAGATTAGCGCCGCGCGTCCTCTCCCCCACTGGGGAGAGGATCAGATTCGTGCTAGTGCGCGGCGGCGGTGGTGGCGGAGGGTTTCGCCGCGTCGATAAATTCCGCGATGGCGCTGATAACCGACGGGTCAACATGCCCCGGACTAAAGTACTCAGCCAGATTCGGCTTGCCGCTGCCGGCGATAAACAGATGGTTTAGCGTCGGCATCTCGTGGAAACTCGCCTGCGAATCTCCGGCGAGAGCGCTTTTCCATAGCGCGATATCGGCGTCGGTAACCTGGTAATCGCGCGACCCGCGCATCACGAGAATCGGGATGCCGAGTTGGCGCGCAATTTTGAACTCGTCGCGACGGTTCAAGTCGGTGAAGTACCCGGCTGGCACCTTGGCACCGTAAATATTGAGAATAGTTGAATGCGACAGCTTTCCCGAGTCGATCCCAGTTTTGATTTGCTCGATGTGCGCGATCTGATCCGGAGGCTCACCCAGATAACGCATTTGATCCACGGCGGCCGTAAGAAATTGCCGGCCCATCGGCGCGAGCAAGACCAATCCGGCGATCCCGCGCGCCGATTTTGCGACGTCGGGCGCGACAAGGCCGCCGAGGCTGTGCCCGATAATAAAAATCCGCGCGTGATCGATATCGTCGCGTGCGCGCAGAAGCTCAACCGCCGCGACCGCGTCCTCGATATACTCCTGCTCGACGGTGAAATGCGCATAAGCGGCGGGATCGATATTCGCCGGATTGTGAGTGCGCTTGTCGTAGCGCAGCACAGCGATTCCTCGCGACGATAGTCCCTCCGCGAGATCTTCGAACACCCGGTTGGGTCCGATGCTTTCGTTCATATCGCCGGGACCCGAGCCGCCAAGCAACACTGCGGCGGGATAGGGCGGCTTGCCGGTGGTCGGTACGGTGATGATGCCGGGTAATCGCTTGACGCCGACCACCACATCTTCGCTGAAGTACGACTTCGGATTGTCGTAAGATGCCGGCTTGTATGTTGGAGCTCCCGAGACCGCGACGGGCAAGAACCACACACCTGCTACTTCATCGAGGGTGCTGTTTACTGTGATCTTCACTTGAAGTTTTGGCCGTGCTCGAAGTCGACGGTATAAATGCGGAGGTGGTTTTCGCCGTCGTCCATGGACTGGGTGAGTTTCCATCCGATAACTCGGCCGTAGCCGTTGGTGGCCGCATTCCAGGAATGAGACAGCGCTTCCGGCGACAGGCCAGTTTTCATCTCGTTATCGAAATGAGCGGTTGCAGCGGAGAAATTTCCGTCGCGAAGCGCGGAGAGCAATTCCTCACTCCGCATCTCAGGACTCGCGATTGCGAGTGACGCGGAGAAAGCGAAAGCCAGAGCCGTAAGGATCACGCACGAGATCGCACATCTCTGCAAACGCCGCATGATGTTTCCCCCCTCGGGCCGTCGCAAATCTAGCGCTGTGGCGAAGAAAGAGAGAGGGCGCCTTGCCAACGAAGAGCAATCGCCTCGCCGCGCGTCCCCTCTCCACCATCGGGAGAGGTTTCAGAAAATTTCGAGGAGTCGTAGCGCGACGCGCTAGTTGGCGAAGATCGTTCGAAGCTCTTCCATGATCTTCTCTTCCGGATGAGCCTTGGCGATCGAGAGTTCTTTGACCAGCAAACTTCGCGCCGTGTCGAGCATCTTGCGCTCGCCGAAGGAGAGTTCCTTGTCGCCTTTGAGCACCAGAAGATCGCGCAATACCTTGGCGATTTCGAGCGGCGAGCCGGTTTTGATCTTCTCGGTGTACTCGCGATAGCGCCGATTCCAAGTCTGGGTATCGACCTCAACCTTGCGCTGGCGCAAAATCCGATAGATTTTGTCTACCATGTCCTTGCCGATCACCCGGCGCAGTCCGACCTGTTCCACGTTTTCGGTCGGAATCATGATCGTCATTTTTTCGGCGCCCAGAATTCGCAGCATGTAAAATCTCCGCTCGGTTCCGGAGATTACGCGCATCTGGATGTCGTCGATCACCGCGACGCCGTGCGCCGGGTAGACGACCTTCTCGCCTTTCTTGAATGACAGACTCATCTCGGTTTTGGCGCTTCGCGCAGGCGTGCGAATTGCGGGCTTTGATTTCAGCGCGGTTGATGACCCTCGGGGGTTCATCACCTTCTGATTTCGCCTGGTGAGCATGGCTTATTATGCCACAATTTAACATCGTTTGTAACCCTTTGTTGGACGCGCCGGTGAAGACGCCGCAGATATGGAAACGATGTTTGATGAAGAGCGTGCCATAAGGGCAGCAATAACGGTGCTATAGCTGTAATTCCATCACCAAGGCATCTTCGCCCGGACCGTAATAGTTGCGTCTCAAACGTCGTTCCTCAAACTCGAATTTGCGGTAGAGACTGCGGGCGGGAAGGTTGGAGCGCCGTACTTCCAGGGTGACGACGTTTGATCGCTGCGCGCGAGCCTCAGAAATAGCCACTCCAAGCAGCATCGCGCCGACCCCGGAGCGCCGAAAATCGGGATGCACTGCGATATTTAGGACGTGGCACTCCTCGGCAACGATCCATCGGCATAAAAAGCCCGAGATCAAAGGCGTTTTTCCATTTTCGGAGGCAGCAACCGTGAGCCGCGAGAACGGCAACGTCAGCTCACGCTCAAAGGATTCGCGGCTCCAGGGAGTGCTGAAGCCAAGCCGTTCGATTTCCAGAATTCGCGGAATGTCGCGATGCGTGGCATCGCGAATCTGAGGCGCCATCGCTAGAGACAACCATCAGCGCGGTTAATTACGGCGCGAGATGCGGGCAAAACTTCGGTTCAGATCAAGCCGCGTGCCGTATGTCAGCCGAAATCTCCTTCATCAGGATAACCTGCAACACCTTATCCTGCATGCGATGCCTGAATCCGACGATTCGCTTAGCAAAATCGATGCGAGTCGTGAAATCGGCAGGAAATGCCGAGGAAATATACGACAGTCGCCGGATTGCCTCGCCACGGACGCTCGCATTGATCGTGAGCAGGTTATCGGCCACGGTTAGATTGTAATCGTAGTCAGGCATCTCGTCCGGCAGATTCCACTGCTGCTTGAGCGACGAGGCGGGCAGCCGGCGCGGCATCTCGAGCCGCACCAAGTAGGCATTGGCGAATTCGGCGACAGTGTAGACGGTGCCGTAACGGCGATCGCGCTCGGTTTTTTCGTCGTGGATCGGGGTCTGGAAGCCGTCGAACGCAACTTTTCGCTCGATCTTGCCCTGTAATTTGCCCCGTAACTTGCCCTGTAAGTCACGCTTTCCGCCGCGGGCAAAAAGTTTGCCGAGCGGAGCGAGCAGCCGCATCGCGAGCTTTATCAGCGCGGGCGCATCCGAAATCGCTCTGGTATCGATCAATCCCAGCACGGTGTCGAAATCTTGGTCGAGTTCACCGGGGAATTTCTTTTCGGCGAGCGGCTCCGGCTGCGCTGCGGTATCCATAATCGTAGCAAGTTTTACCAATCAAGTACGGATTCCGCAATTTAAGAAATGCGGGTGATTTTCGCCCCCCGGCGCAGCATTCCGCCTTGCGTTGGTCCAAGGGTTCTGCAACTATTTGCCGTGCTGCCTGTTTGTCTTCGGGCGGCGCCCAACTTGTTCGCTAGCGGGATCAGCCGGAACTGGATCGGTACCGGACTGGCAGGAGGTGAGTTCGGATGAAGAAGACCTTAGTCACTGTGCTCGGGGTTTTGGCGATGGCGGCCTTTATCAGCGCCTGCGGCCCGGACATGAAGCAGATCAACGCGGCCAGCGACAAGGCCGAGGCTGATGCGACCCAATCGGAAGCCGCAGCCAATTCGGCTGAGGCTTCGGCCAATCAGGCTGATGCCGCGGCGAAGAAGGCCGATGATGCGGCGTCTGGCGCCGAGGACGCAGTTCGCAGAGCCAACGATGCCGTTTCGCGTCTGGAAGCGGCTTTCTCCACCTCGGTCACAAAGTAGAAGCAAGTTCGTTGTGCAAAATGGCGGAAGGGCAAGTGCCTCTTCCGCCGTTTTGCTTTGAGCCTGCCGGATCTTCATACCCTCTCCTGGTCTGAGGAGAGGATATGCTTGCTGCGTGCCTTTAGTCGGAGGAGGAAGACGAGGAATTGCGAAGGCGCCGGCGCGCTTTCTCGCGCAGGGTGTCGTCGCGCTCGATCTTCGCTTCCAGTTCGCGGAACTGCGCGATGGTGAGGCCCTGCTGCTCGGCGGCTTGCTCCACGGTCAGGCTGTGGTTTTTCTGAGTCGCTTTGTAGACCGCGATATATTTCTCGAAGTCCTGCGGCGAAACTTCCTGTTCGTCGCCTGGTGCTTCGGCCTGTGCGAGACGAGTTCCGACGAAGTTGGAAGGCGGCCAGGCCGCATCCGCGACTCTTGCGCCCGGAAGCAGGAAGAGGAGGGCCGCGACGGCGCCAGCGACGGTCATTTGCGCGCCGAATCGGCGCAGGACTGATTCTTTCACGGCGATGATTGCCCTCCGGGTATGCTCCATCCTTACATGCCGCGCCGCGCACCGAAAGGGAGCCTGTCGCGTGCGCGTCGGAGGGTCTACGCCAAATCCTCATCTGTCATTCCCGCCCCTCTGAGCTGCCTGACGCGCGAGGGATCCCGCGCGAGCGCCGCGCCGTCACTTTTGTCACAAAAGGACGGCAGCCCGGAATCCCGAGCCAGTCGCCGGAACAAACGCGGCGCTTGCATTGGCGCGAAGGGTGTTTAATTTTGTGACCGGCCTCTGCGCGCCGATTTGTGCGCGCGCTTTAATTGCGGCCGACAAAGCAAGCGGCCGGTTAAATCAGGCGGCCGATTGAAACCAGGATGGAGATGAAAGCCGATGCCAGCCAAAACGGTTGAGCTGCACGAAAAAGCCCGCAGCGGAATTGTCGCCGGCGCCAACGTCGTCGCGGAAGCCGCGCGCGTCACGCTCGGGCCAAGGGGGCGGCTCGTGATGATTCAGAAGAGCTTCGGTGCGCCGACGATCACCAAGGACGGCGTTACCGTGGTCAAGGAAATCGAGCTGGAAGATCGCTTCCAGAATATGGGCGCCAAAATAATCCGCGAAGTCGCCCAGAAAACCTCGGATATCGCCGGCGACGGCACCACCACCGCGACCGTGCTCGCCCGAGCGATGGTGCGCGAGGGGATTTTGCTTATCGCCGCGGGCTTTGCTCCGATGGATATCAAGCGCGGGATGGAAGCGGCGCTGACCCGCGCGGTCGAATCGATCAAATCGATGGCGACCAAGGTGAAGGATCACGCGGAGATGCTGCAGGTCGCCACGGTTTCGGCCAATGGCGACGACGAGATCGGCAAGATCGTGGCGGATGCGATGGACAAGGTCGGCAAGGAAGGCGTCATCACGGTCGAAGAAGCCCGCGCGCTGGACACCGTGCTCGATCATTCGGAAGGGATGCGGTTCGACCGCGGCTATCTGTCGCCATACTTCGTGACCAACGCGGCGCAGCTCGTCTGCGAGCTCGAGGAGCCGCTGATCCTGCTGCATGAAAAGAAGATCTCAAACCTGCGCGAGATCCTGCCGCTGCTGGAGAACGTGGTGCAGACCGGGCGGCCGCTCCTGATCGTCGCCGAAGACGTGGAGAGCGAGGCGCTTGCCACACTAGTAGTGAACAAACTACGCGGCACAGTCAAGGTCGCGGCGGTGAAGGCGCCCGGCTTCGGCGATCGGCGCAAGGAGATGCTGCAGGATATCGCGATCCTGACCGGGGGAACGGTAGTGGCCGAAGAACTCGGGATGAAGATCGAAAATATCGATTCCAAGCTGCTCGGGCGATGCCGCCGGGTGGTGATCGACAAGGACAACACCACCATCATCACCGGCGCCGGCAAGAAGTCCGAGATCGAGGGCAGGATCGCGCAGATCCGGCGCCAGATCGAGGAAACCACCTCCGATTACGATCGCGAGAAACTGCAGGAGCGGCTCGCGAAGCTGGCCGGCGGCGTGGCGGTGATCAAAGTCGGCGCCGCGACCGAAGTCGAGATGAAGGAAAAGAAGGCGCGGGTCGATGACGCGGTGCATGCGCTGCGCGCCGCGATGGAAGAGGGGATCGTGCCGGGCGGCGGCGTTGCGCTGGTCAGAGCGATCGATGCGGTCGAGTCGCTGCGCCTGCCCCAGGAGCGCAAGCCGGGCGCGAAGCTGGTTGCGGCCGCAATGGGCGATCCGCTGCGCCAGATTGCGCACAATGCCGGCCACGAATCGAGCGTGGTGCTTAATCGGGTCAAAGAGGGAAAAGGCGATCTGGGATTCAACGCGCGCAGCGAGGAATTTGAGAATCTTATCGAAAGCGGCGTGATCGATCCGGCCAAAGTGGTCCGCACCGCGCTCGAAAACGCGGTCAGCGCGGCGTCGCTGCTCCTAACCACCGAAGCGGCTATCGCGGAGGCGCCGAAGAAGGCCGCGCCGATGCCCGCGATGCCTGCGGGCGGCGGGATGGGAGGCATGGGTGGAATGGGCGGCATGGGAGGGATGGGAGGCATGGGCGGAATGGACGACATGGGCGGCGATGATTTCTGATCGGGGGAAAATCGCCTAGCGGTCGCTCTAAATGGGATTGCTAGCGTTTACAGGCGTAATTTGGCGGCATCTTTAACAGTAACTTATATAATATTTTGCATTGCAGTAGTTCCCTGCTGCGTGTACGCTTGCATGGACAGCGGGTTTTGAATACAACGGGTCCGCATCGCGGCTGCGATTCCCATTGTCGGGGCAGCGCGTAATCTTTAGGAGGAAAAGATGGAAGGGTTAATGAGGAAGTCTTCTAAACTGGTTCTGCTTGCCGGGGCTGCGTTAGCCCTTTCGTTCATGGTGGGTTGTTCCAACCAGCCCGACCCGGCACAGCGGGCTATCAACGCGGCCAATCGCGCCGATCAGGCGGCGTCCCGCGCCGAGGCTGCCAGCCAGAAGGCGCAGCAGGCGTCGGCGTCAGCGCAGGCGGCAGCCAGCCGAGTTGAGCAGGCGGCCAGCGATGCAAAAGCGGCGGCCGATCGCGCAGAGGCGATCGCGGCCAAGACCATGTCTTCGGCTCCGCGTCATCACGTAGTGCATCATTATCACCATCATCATGCGGCGTCCGCGGCCGGTGGTGGCGCTGGCGCGGCTCCGGAAGCTGCTCCGTCGACCACTCCGTAACGTAGCAAGCATCAGTTGAGCGCGCAGGGCGGCTGCATTAACAGCCGCCCTTTTTTTGCTTATCCGCCAAGAGATGGCGGAGGGATGTGGAGCTTGCCCTAAGCGAAGCCGAAGGGACTCCGGCAGCCTTCGCTCAGGGTGACACAAACAGTGTGTCATCCTACGGCTTGAAATTCATACTGCGGTAATATTTCATACATGATGGGTATGAAATCCAGGGTTGCCGAACGCGGCCAAGTGACAATTCCCAAGCGGCTCAGGGACAAGCTTGGCATGAAGCCTGGTACCGTACTCGAATTCAGCGAGGAAATGGGGCGCCTGGTCGCGATAAAGAGCGAGACTGTCGATCCGGTCACCGACGTATACGGCTGCCTTGGCAAGAAGATCGATACCGATACGATAATCGCGCAGCTTCGCGGACGATGATCACGGCGGTCGATACCGATGTGTTATTGGACGTCTTCGGCGCGGACGCTACTTTTTCGATCGCTTCATCAAACGCGCTGCGCCGATGTCTAAGAGACGGCGCCTTGGTGGTATCGGACGTGGTGTGGTCTGAGACTGCAACCGTGTTCGATAAGGCCGCGCAGTTTCAGGACGCGATGCGCAGGCTCCAAGCCAGCTTTTCTCCTATGACGGAAGAGGCTGTGCTTAGGGCCGCTCAAGCCTGGCGACGCTATCGAGCGGGAGGCGGGCCACGCAACAGGATCGCGGCTGATTTTCTAATCGGTGCTCATGCGTTGGTCAGCGCCGATCGACTGCTCACTCGCGATCGCGGCTTCTATCGGCGCTACTTCGAAGGATTGCGAATTCTAGATCCCTCGAACCTTTAAAACGGCGCGCGGCTATGGGTTGGGGCCGAAGGTGACGATAACTTTCAGTGAGTCGGGCTTCTGCGCCGCCGCATACGCGTCGCTGATATTTGCCAGCGGAAAGCGATGCGTCACCAGCTCGGCCGCATTGATAACTCCGCGCTCCACCATCGCAAGCGCGGCGCGGGTCTCTTCCGGACCGCACGAGTAGCTCGGCACCAGCCGGGTTTCGTTGAAATAAAGATCGTGCGGCCGCACGAGCATCTCGTCTTCCGGCGGAGTCGCGGTGAACTGCACCACGGTTGCGCCTTTGCCGGCGCATCCGATACCGGTCGCGATTGCCTTGGAGCTTCCCGGACCGACGATCACCACGTCAGCCATCGCGCCGCCGGTTGCCTCGCGCACCTGCTCGATCAGGCTGTCACCCGAGACCACCAGGCCGATATCCGCGCCGAGAGCGCGGGCCCGGCTTGCGCGCAATTCGAACAAGTCGGCGCCGATCACGAGTCCGGCGCCCATGTGCCGCGCCAGCTTCACATGCATCATGCCCATGATTCCGAGCCCGATAATGAGGATCGAGTCGCCGGTGCGAAGCCCCGATCGCTTGAGCGATTTGATCACGCATGCCGCCGGTTCGATCAGGACGCCGTCGGCGTCGCCGATAGCCTCGGGAAGCTTGAGCGTGTCGCGCAGATTGCAGGCCTCGACCAGGAAATACTCCGCCATCCCGCCCGGCCTCAGATTGGACGCCCTCCAGGTGGCGCATTGCACATATTCGCCGCGCCGGCATGGCGCGCAATCGAAGCAGGGCGCGTGATGATGCACGAAAACCCGGTCGCCGGGCGCGAACTCGCGCACTTCGGAGCCGGCATGCTCGACGATTCCGACCGGCTCGTGTCCCAGGACCAGCGGCGCCTTGCGCCGGATGTACCAGGGCATGATGTCGCCCGAGCAGATGCCGCAGGCGCTGGCGCGGACCAGGATTTCGGTGGGGCCGGGCTCGGGGCGGTCGGCCTGCTCGACGCGGATATCGCCAAAATCGTAGAGACGAGCGACTTGCATGATGGTTCCTGAAGATTGTGTGCGGCGCGCCGCCATGTCAACTGGTGGAGGGTTCGGCAGCAAAGGCACTCTGCAGGGCATCGGGATTCCTCGCGCGCCAGGCAACTCAGACGCGCGGGAATGACAAATCGCCTCGCGTTGCGAGCAGCCAGTCGATACGCGACATTAACCTCTCCCTTGATCCCCTCCTCGGACAAGGAGAGGGTATGAAGGTCTACTAGCGAGCTCCGGGATCGGAAAATTACGCGGCCTCGAAAGCCATTTCGATATTCTCCGCCAGGCGCAGGTCCTTGTCGGTGACTCCGTGCTCGGTATGAGTCGAGCAGGTAAAAGTCACCCGCCGATAGTTGATCAAAATATCGGGATGATGATCGGCGGCCTCCGCGATTTCGGCAACGCGATTCACGAACGCGATCGCATCCATGAAATCCTTGAACTGAAACTGCTTGCGGATAGCGTCGCCGTTAAATTCCCATCCTTTGAGCGCGCCCAATTTAGCCCTGATCTCTTCGCTGCTGAGCCTGGCCATCGGGGAGTCTCCTTTTGCTGATGAGAGGATCGCTGCTGCTTTAATCCTAGTCGCGGCGTCCAAGTTTCCGCCACTTGCGCATTATCCGCATCGCGCGCGCTATGGTATGAGAGATCGGACGCGAATCAAGGCGAAAGGAAGCAAGCCATGGCGAACAAAATCGTGACCGATGAGGCCCGCAAGCAGATAGGCAGGACGGGCGAAATACGCACCTATGAGGTTGAGCGCGGCGCGATTCGGCGGTTCGCGGAAGCGATCGGCGACTCGAACCCGCTGTTCAACGACGAACTTGCGTCGCGCAACACGCGCTTCGGCGGAATGATCGCGCCGCCGACTTTTTATCGATCGATGGGGTCGCCGATTCCAAACGTCGACTTGCCCGGAATGGGCAGCCAGTTTCGCGGACTCGACGGCGGATCCGACTGGGAATATTTCCATCCGATTCGGGTTGGCGATCGCATCAGCGTGCAGAGCCGGCTCGCCGACTTGCGCGAATCGGAAGGGCGGCTTGGCCCGATGGTCTTTATCGTGATGGAGACGACCTACACCAATCAGTTCGGCGAGGTGTGCGCGACCCAGCGCTCAACCGCGATTCGTTATTGAGCGGCAAGCGAGGCGATCTGAAACGAGGGAGAGATAAGGCATGGCAACGAAGCAGCATTATATCGAAGACGTTGAAATCGGCAGCGAGATTGGGCCGCTGGAAAAGAATCCCACCACTCAGCAGTTGGTCAAATACGCGGGTGCCTCGGGCGACTTCTACCAGATTCATTACGACAAGGACTTCGCGCTGGCGAACAAACTGCCCGGCGTGATTCTGCATGGCGCGCTCAAGAATGCGTTTCTGGGCCAACTGGTGACCGACTTTGCCGGCGAGCTCGGATGGGTCCGCAAGCTCTCGGTTCAGTATCGCGGGATGGATCAGCCGGGCAGCAAGGTTGTATGCCGCGGCAAGGTGGCCAAGAAGTACACCGAGCACGGGCATCACCTGGTCGATTGTGATATCTGGCTCGAGAACGCAAAGGGCGAGAAGACCACGCCCGGCAGCGCGACCGTGATCCTGCCGTCGCGGAGCGCGCGCTGACGCTAAACACAAAGGGGCGGATACGATGCCGATACGGCGTGAATATCCGGCGCGATCGGTTGACGCGGCCGATATCGCGGCGGGGCGAATAGACGCTCACTATCGCAAAATTCTGGCGCGGCTGCTCTCGGCCCACGCGCTGGCGGAGAAGCTGACCGCGCTCGGATATCAGCGTGCGCTCGAAACCGTGCAGAATCCGGCGCTGCGCGAGGTGCTGGACAAGAATTATCGCGAGGAAAAAACTCACGCGCGAATCGTCTACCGCGCGCTCGAAGAGATCGGCATCACCGAGCAGCAGGCGGACCGCTCGATGATCTCGGCCGCCAAGTCTCCGTCATTCGAGGCGCCGATGTACTTCGCGCAGCGGGCCTCGGGCGAGATGGACGTGCTGATGGCGTCGCTTGCGCTCGACGCGACCGGGTCGATCATGATCGGGGTCAATTACGGCGAATCGAGCTACGCTCCGCATGCGCGCGCGGCGGAGGTTATCCTGGAGGATGAAGCCGGGCACGAGGTCTTTGCCAACGAGCAGCTCGGCGACGCGGTGCAGCGGTTTGGAGTGAAGAAGGTGAGCGCGGCGCTGCGCGAATGGTTGCCGCGCGCGGTCAACTTCTTCGGCCCGCCGGGAACCGGTTTCACCTACGATTGTATCCGCTACGGACTTAAGGCCCGCGACAACGCCGAGCTGCGCGAGCTGTATCTTGCGACGCTGGGCGCGCGATGCGAACAGCTCGGAATCGCTATGCCGGAGCTTACTCGCGACTATCCGCACGCGGTCGCTTAGAGTTGAGCGCGCTGGGCCATGAGGGTCACAGGGCGTGGGGAAGGATATTTTCAGACGCGGAAGCCGTGCAGGAGGCGCGTCACCAGATAGATCATCAGCATCCCAAAGATAGTCGCGATGCCCACTAGCGGAGAGTCGTGCTCCTTGGCCTCGGGTAACAGGTCCGAGGCGCCGATATAGATAAAGCTGCCGGCGAAGAATCCGAGCAGCCATGGCAGCGCCGGGCTGAGATCGACCGCTAAAGTGATCGCGGCACCCACGACCGGCGCGATCATATCGATCGCGAGCCAGAACACGGCGCGGCGAAGCGGATTCTTATGCGCAAGCACCACCGTAACGGTGTTGAGGCCGTCGCTTAAGTCGTGCGCGATGATTCCGAGCGCGATAAGCAGGCCGATACTGGCGCTGGTCTGATAGCCGACCCCGATTGCGACCCCGTCGAGAAAACTGTGCAGCACCAGCCCCGCCGCCGACAGGGTGCCAAGCTCCTGCTCGTGCGGCGCATGGGCGTGGCCGTGCTCGCGCGCCCGATGCATCGCGGTGTAGCGCTCAAGGCCAAAGAAGGCGAGAAATCCGAGCGCGGTTATCGGAAAGTACGTCGATCCGCTGCCGAACGAGTAGACTTCCGGCAGGATGTCGAACAGCGCGACCGCGATCACCGCGCCCGAGCTGAAACCGAGCAGCAGATGAAGGCGATCGCGAAATCGTACGGCGGTGACGCCACCGATTCCGGTGGATACCAGCGTGACCGCGGCCAGAATCAGGGGCATCAGGTTCATGCGATTCGGGCATCAATGACACACCAGCGTGGCGCGCGCTAGCGCGGGATGGCACACCTGAGCGACCCGCGCTGGCGCATTGTCAATAACGTCTGCCAGCGCTTTGCCATGGCAACGATCCGCGGTGCCGGTTTTCGGCGCGCATACCGATCGGATGAGGCAAACTGCGCGGGGCGCAAGCCTCTCAGGTCAGATGGCCCCGAATCGAAGGCTCCGGCATCGCGGCCGCCGCGGGAGCGTTTCCGACCGCGCGCAGAATGTCGGTTTTGGTGAGCAATCCCGATATCTCCGCGCCGTGATCGCGGCATACCAGCAGCAACTGGTCGCCGCCCTCGCGCACCAGCAGGCGCAGCGCCTCGGTCAGATCGCAATCCTCTGTGACCTTGGTGAAATGGCGATTTGCAAGCGTCCCGATTTTGGTGGTGTCCCACTTGTCGGGCGCCACCCGCCCCAGGTCGGAGGCGGAAACGAGTCCGACCACGTCGCTCTTGTTGTAGACCGGATAGTGGGTGTGATTGTGATGCTGCGCGACCGCATTGGCGAAGTCGCGCACGCTGGAATTTGCCTGTATCGACACGACCTGCCGCTGCATCACGTCGCGCACCGAGAGATTCGAGAGTTCCGCGATCTTTGCGACCTCGTGCAGGTGCTGGTCGCCCGAGACCGACGCCTCGCCCGAAATCGCATAGGCAACCGCCGCTCCGATAAGGCTTGGAATGATGAATGAGTGGCCGCCGGTGGTCTCCGCGACAAACACTACCGCGGTAAGCGGAGTCTTGTAGCCCGCCGCGATAAACGAGGCCATTCCGACCGCGGCATAGAGGTCGATCGCGGTGGAATGCAGCAGCGTCTGCGCGAACGCGCTGCCGATACATCCGCCGGTCAGCAAAAGCGGCACGAACATCGCGCTTACGCCGCCGCTGCCGAGCGAGCAGATGGTCGCGGCCAATTTCAGCACCGCGAACACGATCAGGACTCCGGACGGGTATGGCGAGCTGAGCACATAGCGCACCGCCTCGTAGTTGGGCCCAATCGGGATCAGGCCGTTGTTGTAAATGCTGACGAAGATCAGTCCGCAAATTCCGGTACCCAGCCCGCCCGCGATCAGCTTGTAGGTGTGCGGCACTCGGCTTTGAACCACGAAGGTGCGCACCCGCCGAAAGGTGATGTCGAATACGATCGCGATAAGGCCGATACCGCCGCCGAGCAGCGCCGACCAGAACACGTCTTCGGCTCTGAAAGTGGTGCTGCCGCTAAATCCGAACAGCGGCTCCGCGCCGACGATCGCGACCAGAGTTGCGTATGCGACCACGGAGGCGATCAGCGAGGGCAGCAGAGCCTCGTGCGCGAGGTCGTCCTTGTAGGGCATCTCCAGCGCGAACACGATTCCGGTTAGCGGAGCGCGGAACACTGCGGCCATCCCGGCCGCCGCGCCGCTTATCAGCATCAGGCGCCGATCGCGCGTCTCCAGGCGCGCAAATCGCCTGAGTTTCACCCATAGCCACGAGCCGATTGCGCCGCCGCCATAGATGCTGGGGCCCTCTAGCGCGGCGCTGCCGCCCGAGCCGACGGTGGTCACGGCGGCGAGCAGCTTCCACCAGAACGAGCGCGTGTCGATATCGCCCTGATGCTCGTGATAAGAGCGGATAATCTCCTCGGTTGAGTGCTCATCCGGATCGGAGGTGCAGAACTGCATGATCAGTCCGGTTATGATGAAGCCCACGAGCAGGCCGGGAATGATCATCCAGTGATGTTTTAGATAGAGGGGCAGAATTGTGCCCCAGATGACGCGCAGAATCAGAACCGTGATTCCGGCGATTATCAGGCCGGTGACAATCCCGATAATCGGCGCGACAAGAAGCCATTTCTGAATGGCGCGCGAGTAAGTGGCGCTCAAATCCTCGCTGACCAGCGCGGTGTATTTTTTGAGCAGAGGATGCTGGAGCGGCTTGGATTCGAGAATACGCGCTAGGAACCCCACCTCCTGAAAATCTCCCTTCCTGTTCTTTACGATTTTAGTGCGAACCCCGCGACGGAACACAAACCTCGCGGCGGTGCCAGCCTGACACAATCAGGCGAGGGAATGTAGCACCTACGCCACAGGGACTGTGCAGCGAGATCTGAAATCATCGTGATTTAGCTGGACACTAACGCCATCTAAGCGATGGCGGGACGAAATATCAAATGGTTGCTGAAATACGTCGCATCAGGACGTATCGGCGGCGACTAATCATAGCTAAACACATCAATCTGACTGTTATCGTCAACATTTCGCCTTTCTCTTACGATGGCACGGCACTTGGATTGATCGCACGGTTTCTGAGATTTGTTCATAGTGGGTTCATAAGCGGGGAAGGAATAATACTGCGAATTGCGTCGGGACTTTTGTGTGGAAATGAAGTAGTTTGAGTTGGCCCGCGCGGTTCGTAGCAAAGAGCCATGGACGACGAAGAGAGAGGTCAGGGGTCTCCGGAGCAGTCTGTCCGGATTTTCCTGGTCGAAGATAATCCCGATCACGTGTTCATCGCGCTCACGGTGATGCGTCAGGTGCTCGGTGATTGTATTGAGATGCTGCATGCGCAGAACGCTGAGGAAGCGCTCGAGATGATCATGCAGTTCACCGAATACGATCGCCCGGATCTTTTCTTTGTCGATCTGCGATTGCCCGACAACGGCGGTTTTTCCGTGTTAACCGCAATTCGCGCAAGCGAGGTGTGCTCGACGGTCCCGCTGTTCGTGGTCACCAGCTCGATGTACGACCGCGATATCGCCGAGAGCTATGAACTTGGCGCGTCGGCGGTGTTATCGAAGCCGCTCTCGCGCGCGAAGCTGCGCGAGGAGCTAACCCGAATCGGAGCGCTCGCGCCCTCCGGGCAGCCGGTCACCAATACCAGCTATCGGCACTGATCGATCGCTGCGCCGCCTCCAAATAAATCCGTTCGCTGCTCTATCGGCACGCTCTCGCGCGCTTGACCACCGGCTTTGCCGGTAGGATTCTCGCTTTTGACGGCGCGCATCCGGCGCGAACAAGGAGTTCCGCATGAGCACCCACGCTTATGATAAGAGCAACGCTCTCATGGAACGGGCGCGCAAGGTCGTCCCGGGCGGCATTTACGGCCATCAGAATCCGGCGTTTCTGACCAAGGGCGCGTTTCCTTCGTTCTTCGCGCGCGGCGAGGGTTCGCACATTTGGGACGTCGATGGCAACGAATACATCGACTACATGGCCTCATACGGCCCGATCGTTCTCGGTCATCGGCATCCGCGAGTCGAGGAAGCGGCCCGCCGTCAGATGGATCAGGGCAACTGCTTCAACGCGCCGACTCCGCTGTGGGTTGAGCTGGCCGAGCACATGGTATCGATCACACCGTTTGCCGATTGGGTGGCGTTCGCCAAGAACGGATCGGACGTCTGCACCTGGGCTACGGTGCTGGCGCGTCATGCGACCGGACGCCGAAAGATCGCGATGTGCACAGGCGCGTATCATGGCGCGCATACCTGGTGCACTCCCGCGCCGGGTGGAGTGACGCCGGAGGATCGCGCCAATATCGTCTACTTCCGCTACAACGACTTGAACAGCCTGCGCGAGCTGGTGGCCGACAATCAAGGCGACATCGCCGGCGTAATACTCTCGCCATTTCGTCATGATGCGGGTCACGACCAGGAGTTGCCGGTCGAAGGCTTTCTGAACGGCGTGCGCGAGTTGTGCGATCGCAATGGAATAGTCTTCATTCTCGACGATGTTCGCGCCGGCTTTCGCCTCCACATGGGCGGATCGGGCGAATTGTTCGGTGTGCGCCCCGACCTTTCGACTTACTGCAAGGCGATGGGCAACGGCTATCCAATCTCGGCCTGCATGGGTAAGGACAGCTTAAGGCAGGCGGCGCAGGAAGTGTTTTTCACCGGCTCCTATTTCACCAGCGCGGTCCCGATGGCGGCGTCGCTTGCGTGTCTCAAGGAGCTTGCGAGTATCGGCGGAATTGAGCGGATGCGGATGATGGGAGAGAAGCTGCGCGACGGACTGTTAGCCCAGGCGCGAACTCACCGTTTCGCTGTCACCTATTCCGGACCGCCCGCGATACCATACATGACCTTCAAGGATGATAACGGTCATCACGATCGGATGAAGCTTTTCGCCGGCGAATGCGCGCGCGGCGGCGTGTACCTTGCGCCGCGGCATAACTGGTTCCTGACCGCTGCTCACACCGAGGAGGATATCGCGCGCACGCTCCAAGTAACGGACGCGGCTTTCGCGGCCGTGCGCAAGCAATTCAGCGCGTAGCACCAAGGCTCGCGATTTTCCGTGCCAAATGTAGCGCGCTAAATGTCAGGCCATTTGCTATTCCATGCAGACGCCTGCTCGTATGCATACGCGGCTTGCAGTACCAGGTCTTCGCGCTGACGCTCAGCGACGATCTGTAATCCAGCCGGAAGCCCGGCGTCGGTCAGTCCCGCTCGCATCGATGCGGCCGGATGGCCGGTCAGATTGAAAGGATAGGTAAATCCCGCCACCGCTTTTAGCTGATCGGCTGGCTTGCCATTGATCGTGTCGAATGGCGGTCCACCGGCCGCAAATGCTTCGGTCGCGATGGTCGGAGTAAGCAGCAGGTCGTAGCGCTCAAACAGCGTGCGGCACCATTCGCTTAGCTGATGGCGGCGCCGATAGGCCTCGCCATAATGCTTCCATCCGATGTGTTCGGCGGTTTCCGAGCCGCTTAGGAACGCGCGCCCGAAATCGGCGCGATGCTTTTCGAAATAGCCATGTAGCATCGCGTAGGATTGGGTCGCGCCAAGCCGCTGCCAGTCGCGTCCGACATCCGGAATCGCATCATCGATAACCGTGACCTCGTGGCCAAGATCCTTGAAGACCTGGACGGCTCTCGAGACTTCGCGCGCCACATCCGATTGGACCGGCGCGCCGAAATCAGGATGGAACGCGATCCTCAGCTTGCGCGGAAATCGCTCCAGGATTACCTGGTAGGAAATCCCCGGATGCGGCAGCGAATCGGGATCCGCCGGATGGTAGCCGACGACCGCGTCCATATACATCGCGGCGTCGCGCACGCTGCGAGTAAGCGGCCCGAGCACGGTGGTATCGTTCCATCCGTGCATGCCGAGGGTTGCGTTCGTCGGGATGCGGCCCTTGGTCGGCTTGAGTCCGAAGCATCCCGCGTAACAAGCGGGAATTCTGATCGATCCTCCGCCGTCGGAGCCGGTCGCAAGCGGCACGATACCGCCGGAAATCGCCGCCGAGGTTCCACCCGACGAGCCGCCGGGCGTGCGTTCCAGGTTCCATGGGTTTCGCGTCACGCCGAAAATCAGGTTTTTGGTAAATCCAGTGTAGCCGAACTCGGGAGCGTTGGTTTTGCCGAGCACGATTGCGCCAGCCGCACGCAGCCGCGAAACCTGAACCGAATCGCCCTCGGGCATATGTTCGCGAAACGGCTTCGAGCCGAAGGTGGTGCGAAGTCCGGCGGCGTCTTCCAGGTCCTTCACGCCGAACGGCAGTCCGGCCAGGGTTCCGACTTCCTCGCGCCGCGCGATTTTCTCATCGAGCGCCCGCGCTTCATCCAGAGCCTCATTCGCGCGCAGCGCCACGAACGCGTTGAGCTTCGGGTTCACCCGCTCCAGGCGTTCGATTGTCGCTTGCATCAGTTCGCTTGGCTTGAGTTCTCGCCTGCGGATCATCGCGGCCAGCTCGTGCGCGGGTTTCCAATATAACTCGGCCATGACGTTGAACCTCCAGACCCGGGCGCCGGTTCAGTTTCGCGGCGTCCGCTTGGATGGTTCTTACTACCGTCGCGGCTGAATAAAAAGCGCGCCGCGCTCAGGCGGGCGCACCGCTCAATTGACTGCCTAACGGACGTTAGATAACATTCGAGGAATAGCAATGCGACATTCGCGCAAAGAAGGCACCACGCGCGCCAGGGTCGTGCCCATTCATCGCGGAATCGACACTCGCGAACGGGTCCTCATTGTCGCGATGCCGCTGTTTGCCGAGCGCGGCTACCGCGGCACCAGCTTGCGCGACATCGCGCGGCGAATCGGAATCAAGGCGCCTTCGCTGCTGCATCATTTTCCCTCTAAGCAGCAACTCTACATCGCGGTGCTCGACCAGATTTTCCAGGGGATGGAGGCGGCGGCAAATCGGGTCTCGATGGGCTGCGGCAGCATGCGGCAGCGGTTGACCCAGGCGATTGGCGACGCGATCGACTACATCGCGCAGCATCCGGATTCGATGAAGCTGCTCTGGCGTGAGATGGCGGACGAAAGCGGAGTGGGACGCGCGCTCCTCAAGCGGCGGCTTCCGCCGCTGGAGGCGATCGTCATCAATTTTATTTTCCGCGGACAGCGCGAGGGTGAATTTCGCGCCGAGGTTGAGCCGTTCCATTTCGCCCAGAGCCTTAACTCGATAACCGTCGGATATTTCGGAACCGCCGCGATGATCAAGCGGCTCTGGAATGTCGATCTGCTCGAACCGCAGGCAATCGAGCGCCGCAAGCACGAAGTTATCGACATGGTCGAGCGCACCTTGTTCGTCAGGCGCGACGAAAAGTAAATCTGCACAGTCGCTTTGGCGCGATGCGCGCATGATCCGAGCGTTACACCCAAACCGGAGAGGGTAACAGCGATATGAAATTTGGCACCTTCTATGAACATCAGCTCCCGCGGCCGTGGGCGCCGGGATCGGAGCTGAAACTGTTTCGCGATGCGCTCGACCAGGTGGAGCTTGCCGACCGCGTGGGCATCGATCACATGTGGGAGGTCGAGCATCATTTCCTTGAGGAGTATGCGCATTCATCCGCGCCGGAGATTTTCCTCGCCGCCGCGAGCCAGCGCACCAAGCGCATCCGGCTCGGCCACGGAATCGTGCTGCTGCCGGCCGGCTACAACCATCCGGCGCGCGTGGCGGAAAGAATCGCGACGCTGGATCTGATAAGCGGCGGACGCGTGGAATTTGGCACCGGAGAGTCGTCAGCCGAAGCGGAACTCGGCGGATTTCGGATCGCCCGCGCGGACAAGCGCGAGATGTGGCAGGAGTCGCTTGGCGCGATCTGCCGGATGTTCGTTGAAGAGCCGTTCATAGGCCACGAGGGCAAGCACTTCAGCATGCCGGTTCGCAACGTGGTACCCAAGCCGGTTCAGAAGCCCCATCCACCGCTGTGGGTTGCATGCTCGCGGCGCGAGACAATCCTGCTCGCGGCGCGGCTCGGAATCGGTGCGCTTACGTTTGCCTTTATAACTCCCGACGAAGCGCGGCAGTGGGTTGGCGACTATTACCGAACCCTCGAGAACGAATGCGAACCGATCGGCTATGCGGTCAATCCAAACATCGCGATCGTGACCGGATTCATGTGCGACCCGAATCAGGAACGCGCCGTCGCCCGCGGCGAAGAGGGCCTCAAATTCTTTTCCTACGCGCTGGGTCATCATTATATCTTCGGCCGCCACGAGCCCGGCAAAACCGACATCTGGTCAAACTACAAAGCGAGTTCGTTTCAAATGCCTGGGCTGGGCAATGGCGCCGGATGCATCGGAACCCCCGATCTGATTCGCGATCGTCTGCGCTCTTACGAGGAGGCGGGCGTCGACCAGGTGGTGTTCATTTCGCAGGCGGGCAACAACAAGCATGAGGATATCTGCGAGTCGCTTGCCCTGTTCGCGGAAAAGGTGATGCCGGAGTTCAAGCCGCGTGACGAGAAGCGCGCCAAAGAGAAGGCGGAGCGGATGGCGCCGATAATCGAAAAAGCGATGAAGCGGCGTCGCGAGCCGCAGTTGCCAAAAGAAACGGCAGCGACGGTTATCCAGGCTGGCTCGCTGCCCTGAGAAGAAAAAATCGAGGCTTTGCGATTTAATCTGCTGTGATTCGGATGCTATGAGATTCACATGATGTCGCGTATCCCAATCCGTTGCGGTTTTTGGCTGCCGGCTTTGCTCGGCGCACTCGTGTTTCTGATCGGAGCAAGCCTCGCGGAGGCGGCCGCGCCTTCGGCGGTTGTGAAATCCGGAGACGTGCAGGCGCAGATTGCGCTGAAGAGCGCCACCGTCAGCGCGGCGCATCCGGTGGGCGTCACCGTCGATATAGCGATCGGTCCCGGATGGCATATCTATGGAAATCCGGTGCCGCAGGAATTCGTGCCGACCAGCGTGACGTTCTCCAAAGCTGCGGTTGCGGCCCAGAAGATCGATTTCCCGCCCCCCACGCCGGTCGAATTCAAAGGGCTTGGCGAGACGCTGCCGGTCTACGAAAAATCGGTCCGCGCGGCGGGAACGATCGATATTTCTCCTGCCCTGAAGCCTGGGAATTATCAGCTTGCCGGCACCTTCAAGTTCCAGGAATGCAACGACAACATATGCCGCATCCCCAAGGCGGTTAACTTCGCGATCCCGGTCACGGTGGTCGCCAAGTAGATTTGAAAAAACGCGCCGCCCCATTTTCAGGAGCGGCATGTTTTTTACCCTGCGGGCTGCGAGGTCGGAATTCGTGCCGCGTCAGATCCGGTAAACATTCGCGACGTTCTCGCCCAGAATCGCGCGGCGGCCAGAATCGGTCATCGGCGCGACCAGTCCCTTGAGTTCTTCCAGGTAGTTGCCAGGATGATCGGGATGCGGGTAGTCGCTGGCCCAGAAAAATTTGTTTTCGCCGACGATTTGCATCATCCCGGCGATCGTCCGCTCATCGGGGTCGGCTGAAATAAAGCACTGGCGCTTGAAATAATGCGATGGCTTTTCCTTCAGGCGGACGGTCAGTCCCAGCGTGGTGCCGCCAAAGATCGCATCCGCGCGATCGAGAAAATATCCAATCCATCCCGCCTGCGATTCGAGCACCACCAGCCGGAGTTTTGGAAACCGGTCGAACACTCCGAACTGGAAGAAGGTTCCTAACGCATGCTGCACGCCTTGTCCCGCGAACAGGTCGAAGTACCACGCGGCCCACTGAAAATCGTCATAACGATGATGGATTCCAAACGAGATCGGCTCGAAGGTCGGATGGATCGCCAGCGGAATATCGAGATCCTGCGCCGCCGCGAAGATGGAATCATGGCGCGGATCGCCATGCGGCACGCGCGTGATTGTGAACGGACACACAAACGCGCCCTTGCATCCATCCTTGACCGCGCGTTCAAGCTCGCGCGCGGCCTCCGCCGGGTCGCCCAGCGAGAGATGAGCTATCGGGATGAGCCTGCCGCCGGAATCGCGGCAGAAATCGGCGATCCATCGATTGTAAGCGCGGCAATATGCGGCCGACAGTTCCGGATCGAACAGCTCCGCCTCCCACAGCAGCCCGATAGTGGGATAGAGGATCGATTTCTGCATCCCCTCCTTATCCAGAAGCTGCACGCGCTCTTTCATATTCATGGTTCCGAACGCGGCGCCCTTCATATAGGTGTCTTCGGGCTTCGGCTGCACGGCGCTCAGATCTTCGGGCCTGAGCCGCTCGCCGCGCATCGTCGCTTCCCGCATTCGATTGGATTCTTCGACCCGCTTGCCCATCCCGCCCAATGAGCCGAGCAGACCGGGCCGCGTCATCTCGGCGCGTCTGCGATCGATTTCCAGGTACTCGAATCCGTCATCGCCGACCCGGATTCGCATCGCGCGTTCACGATACTTCGGATCGATATATTTTTCCCAAAGATCCGGCGGTTCCAGTATATGTCCGTCGCAATCGATTACTTTGTCTTCGGTCTTCATTCGCGCTGCTCCTAAGCTTCAATTCCCGCTTAAAGTACCGCGATCGGATTGATCGGCGACGCGGTGCCGCGTTCCAGAATCAGGGGTCCCATGGTGAAAAGAAATTCATAGCGCTTCGCCTTGGCGCATGCCGCCGACAGCGCATCGAAGTCCGCATTGTCGATGAGATGCACCCCCATCGCAACCAGCGTGCCGACATGGATCGGCAGCGGCACGCCGTCGTATCCGCTGGGCGCGACGTCGCTTACGCTGTCGGAGCCGAGCACCGCGATTTTGCGTTCGTGCAGCCATTCCAGGCAGGTCGCATCGAGGCCCGGCAATCCGACCCGGTTTGGATCCCATCCACCCTTGGCTTTGCGCCGTGCGGCGCGTCCGGTGCGGATTAGCAGCACATCGCCTTCTTCGACCCGTGCCCCGTGATCCTTCTCGGCGGCATCGAGCTCTTCGGGGAAAATCCGATCCGCCGGCTCCAGCCATTCGACCTTGCGGATTTTCGGGATGTCGAGCATCACGCCGCGGCTGACGATGCCGGTGCGCGCGACCGTGATCGGGCACTTTTTCGCGCCGTGCGACCCAACTTCGCTGGCGGAGAAGCCGTTGTACATTTTGCCCTGCCAGAAGACGTGGCAGAGCGCGTCAAGGTGCGTGTTCGCCATCCCGTGCGGCGCAATCGCGAAATAGTCACCGGCGTACGGCAGCGGCATCTCGTGCGAATCATGCCCCGCCTGCACCATCAGATGGGTAACCGGCATCGGATTGTCTGCGGCGGGGATGGTCGCGAGCGGCAGCGCGAGCGAAATCGATTCGCCGGATTTCACCAGCTTGGCGGCGGCGGCGCGTTTAGCGTCGGTGATGAAGTTGAGCGCGCCGCGCTCATCATCCTTGCCCCACCTTCCCCAGTTGCTGAACTTCTCGAACATCGCCTTCACTTCGGCGGGTGTGCTGCGGTTCGCCATGGTAGACTCTCCAGCGGGAATGGTTTGCGGTTCGTATAGCACAGCGTGCCGCGCCAGCGGTAACTCGGCTATCGGGCACTTGAACGATCGGTATGTTGATGCCGGTGTGCGTGGGGTAACAGGGTTTGGGCAACGACTATATAGAGGCGGCGCGAGTCTTCCACGACCTTACCAAGCACAGCTATACGAGCGTGCGTTCGTCGCCGAACTATCTCGATTGGGATAATCGGCCCGCGCCGTACAAGATTTATCCCGAAGCCGGCGCGTTGGCGCTGCCGCGCGACTTGAATCTAACTCCGACCTCCACGCTTGCCGCGCTGACTGCGGATGCGCCATCGGCAGGTGGTCCGCTTAGCCTTGAGATGCTGACGCGCCTGCTCTTCTCCGCAGGAGGGCTTATCCGAAACCGGCGCGTCGGCACGGAGGATTATCATTTTCGCGCAGCCGCTTCGGCTGGCGCGCTCTATCCGATAGAAATCTACGTCGCGGCAAGCGCGATCGAGGGCCTTGAGGACGGCCTTTATCACTTCTCGCCGGCCGACTTGAAACTGCGCGGACTTCGCCGCGGTGATTGGCGACAGATGCTCGAGCGTGCGGCGGCGGACTGCGCCTCGATCGGCGGCGCATCCGCGATTGCTGTGCTCACCTCAATATTCTGGCGCAGCACATGGAAATACCACGCGCGTGCGTATCGCTATTGTTTCTGGGATGCGGGCACGATCCTCGCCAATCTTATCGCATCAGCATCGGCGGAGCGGGTTCCCGTCGAGGTCATAACGACGTTTGTGGACAGCGATATCGAGCGTCTGCTCGGAATCGACGGCGACCAAGAAGGTGCGGTCGCGATGGTCCCGCTCGGAACCGCCATGTCCCCAGCTGAGTTTTCGCCTGAAATCACCCCCGCGCGTTTCGAAACCGTTCCGCTGTCATCGAGCGAAGTGACTTACGATACGCTGATTAAAATCCATCGCGAGTCGCGGCTGGAAACCGCGGATGAGGCGCGATCGGTTCGCAGCGCCACGATCGAGCCGGCCACGCGCGGTGCGGAGCGCGAGATCATCCACTTTGACGAACTCGCGCCGGAGGAGGCGTTGGGCCTGGGCGAGACAATCCTTCGTCGCGGCTCAACCCGAGTTTTCGCGCGAGAGCCAATCGCGGCCGAGGAGCTGCAAACGATTCTGGTCGCCTCTAATGGCGACTTGCGATGCGATTTCCCGCCCATTGTCGAGACCTATCTGATAGTGAACGCGGTTACCGGAATGGATCCCGGTGCTTACTATTTCGATCGCGACGCGGCGGGCTTCGAGCTGATAAAGGCCGGCGATTTCCGTTTCGAGGCTGGATATTTGTGCCTTGAGCAGGCGCTCGGGCGCGACTCTTCCGCCCTCATCGTCTACATGGCGGACCTTGAGCGGGTGCTCGGAGCGCTGGGGAACCGAGGCTACCGCGATGTCCATCTGGAGGCGGGAATCAGAGGAGGGCGGGCATATCTGGCCGCATATTCGCTCAACCGCGGCGCCAGCGGACTCACCTTTTATGACGACGACACGACCCGCTTTTTTGAACCCCGCGCGGCCGGAAAAAGTCCCCTTCTGATGGTCGCGATCGGGGTGCCAAGGACCCGTTTGGCCGAAAAGTAGGGTTTTTCGCCCTGGCGACAGCGTCAGGATTGCCCCGCGAAGGGCCTTTCCGTGCTCCAGAAAGCGTTGCCAACGCTTTTCCCGGGTCCATTCACGGGTCGGATCAAAGGAACGGCTCTATGGGCCTTCTTTTTGAGCCTCGTTTTCTCGGACATTTCGTCCACCGCGTCAGTCTCCGAAGCTGAGTGATGACCGTGCAACGGGCAACCGCCCGTCGCATGGGCATCCTTGCGGCAAATTGCACTGTTAAGATCCGCGTAACGCGATGGCATCGCTCTTGCGCTGAGCGCGAGGGTCTGCGTGTGAACTTGCGACGCGTGCGGCCAACTCGTCGGCCAGCACTCGAAGGAGGAGCGATGGCAGCAGAGCTAAACGAAGCCCCCAAGATGAAGGCGACTCTTGGGTTAACCGGAGTGACCGTGAACGCTATGGCGCTGATCGCGCCGGGTGCATTCTTGTGGATCACTTTCGTGCAGCAGGCCGGGTATGCATTCCCCTCCGGCATGGCGATGTGGGCGGGCATCTTCGTGGCC